>JBOHBY010000234.1:0-2208 GCA_050698635.1 Spirillospora sp. | reverse complement strand
CGGTCTGCGCCGACCCGGCCCTGCACACCTGGGACCAGTACACCCGCGACGTGCTCGCGCTCCTCGACGCGCTCGGCCACCGCAGCGCCGTGCTGGCCGGCGCGGGACTCGGGTCGACGATCGCGCTGCGCACCGCCCTGCGCGTCCCGGACCGGGTGGACGCGGCGATCCTCCTCGGCGTCGAGGACATCGAGGAGGACGCCGCCGCCAAGGCCGCCGAGATCGCCTTCCTCGACGCCTTCGCCGCCCGCGCCGCCGCCGACGGCCTGGACGCCGCGTGGGACCCGATCCTGGAGCACTTCCCGCCGGTCGTCGGCGCGATGGTCCGCGACGCCATCCCGCGCAGCGACCGCGCCAGCATCGTCGCCGCCGCCTCCATCGCACGCGACCGCTCGTTTTCCTCGGTCGCCGAACTCGCCGGCGTCACCGTCCCCGTCCTGGTGTTCCCGGGCACCTACGCCCGGCACCCCCGCGCCCTCTCCGAACGCTGCGCCCGGACGATGCCCCGCGCCGTCCTCTCCCCAGTCACCATCTCCGACCGGTTGAACACGGAGGAGGACCTAGCCGCCGCCACCGCCCCCGCCATTCGAGACTTCCTCGACACCCTGCCGGAAGACCGCCCGACCTAGCACGCCGAGCGCCGCTTCGGCGCGTTCGGTGTACGGGCAATTGATGCTCCGATAGAGCCGGATCGCCTCCCGGAGGAGATCGGCGCCCTCGTCCCGGCGGCCCCGTCCGAGCTGGATGCGGCCGATCCCTTCGAGTGCGCGCCCGCACTCGCGTGGTGCGAACTCAGGGTCGGATATGCGCCGGACCTGCTCGAAGTACGTCCGCGCCTCGTCGGGTCCGTCGGGTCCGCCGCGGTCGAGGGCCAGCTCTCCCAGGCTGTTGAGCGCGTTGGCCTCCAGCAGCCGGGACCCGGCGTCGCGGTAGCGCGTGAGGGCCTCGGTCAGGCTGCCCGACGCCGCCTCATGTTCGCCGCTCGCGTGCTGGAGCCGGCCCAGCGCGTGCAGCGCGTCGCCCTGGCCGGTCAGGTTGCCGAGGCTCCGGTGGATGCGCAGCGCACGGGCAACGTCCGCCGCCCGGACCGGAACGCCGGTCGAGACGTCGAGCTCCGTGAGCCGGACCAGAGCGTTCGCCTCCCCGAGCCGGTCACCGGTGCGGCGATACAGCCCGAGGGCGTGGCGCAGGGCGCGGCGCGCGCCGTCGAGACGACCGGTCAGGTGCTTCCCCATGCCCTGGTAGTACAGGGCGTTGGCCTCGCCGAGCAGGTCCCCGGCCGCGCGTGACAGCGCCAACGCCCGGGTCAGGTGGGTTCTGGCGGACCGCTGGTCGGCCGACAGATATTCGACGATGCTCAGGTCGAGCAGAGCGTCGGCCCGCACGCGCGGATCGCTGGCGTGCCGTGCGCCGAGACGATGGAGCGTGCGGGCCTGATCCCAGTGACCGGTGGCGGCCAGGAAGCCGTGCACGGCCTGCGGGATCCGGAGCGCCGGGCCGGACGGGTCCTGATGGACGGCGGCGTGCAGGTTCGCGCGTTCGGCGGTGAGCCAGCTCGCCGCGTCCTCCCAGGTGGTGAGGGGCGGCGACACCGGAGGCGGCGCAGCGGACGCGGCGGACGCGGCGGCCGGGACGGGGGTGTGCTGGGCGAAGAAACGTCCGGCGTCGCCGGAGGTGTGGAGGTAGTACGCGACGAGCCGGTCGCGGGCCGCGGCGCGTCCCGCCGGGTCGTCCTCGGCGGCCGCGAGTGCCCGCGCGTGGACGGCGACGAGGTCATGGAAGCGGAAACGGCCCCGGGCGGGTTCGCCGACGAGATGGCAGTCGTACAGGTCGGACAGGAACGCGGCGCTGGTCACCGGGTCGGTTCCGGCGAGCGCCGCGGCGCCGTAGGCGTCCACGTCCGTGCCGGGCAGCAGGCCGAGACGGCGGAAGAACCGCTGGTGGTCTGGTGCCAGGCCCCGGTAGGACCGGTCGAAGGCACCGGCCACGGAGATGTCCTCGGCGCACATCGGGGCCAGCCGGTCGCGCGCGGCTCGCAGGTCGGCGATCAGGTCGGCGACCGTCCAGGCGGGCCGGTGTTTGAAGCGCCCGGCGACCAGTGCGATCGCCAGCGGCAGCCGCCCGCACAACTCCACCACCTCCACCAGCCCGCCACCCGCTCCGCCTCCGGCGCCCGCGGGGCCCGCGGCGCCCGCGGCGCCCGCGGCG
>JBOHBY010000233.1:0-1873 GCA_050698635.1 Spirillospora sp. | reverse complement strand
GTTCCGGTGCCTCGGCCGGTGGCCGGCCGAGGCCCCGGTGCGCGTCAGCCGCCGGCGACGGCGGGGATGATCGAGACCTGGGCGCCTTCGGGCGTCGGGGTGTCCAGGCCCTCGGCGAATCGGACGTCCTCGTCCCCGACGTAGACGTTGACGAACCGGCGGATCTTGCCGGCGTCGTCCAGGATGCGGGCGGAGATGCCGGAGTAGCTGGCCTCCAGGTCGGCGACGACGGCGCGCAGGGTGGCGCCCTCGGCCTTCACCTCCTGCTCACCGCCGGTGTAGGTCCGCAGGATCGTCGGGATACGGACGGACACGCTGCTCATGGTGCTCCTCTCAGGCCAGGCCCGCGGCGCGGAACGCGTCCAGGGACGGGGCGATGTTCGCGGACGGGGACACGACCGGTGCGACGGCGTCCAGGGTCTTCAGGCCGTCCCCGGAGTTGATGATCACGGTCTCGGCGGACGGGTCGAGCGCGCCGGAGCCGATGAGCTTGCGGAGGGTCGCGACGGTGACGCCGCCGGCGGTCTCGCCGAAGATGCCCTCGGTGCGGGCCAGGAGCCGGATGCCCTCGACGACCTCGGGGTCGGTGACGTCCTCGACGGCGCCGTTGGTGCGGCGGGCGACGTCCAGGACGTACGGGCCGTCGGCGGGGTTGCCGATGGCGAGCGACTTGGCGATGGTGTCGGGCTTCACCGGACGGACGACGTCGTGCCCGGCCTTGAACGCGTCGGCGATCGGGGCGCAGCCGGTGGCCTGGGCGCCGAAGACGCGGTAGGGCTTGTCCTCGACGAGGTTCAGCTTGATCAGTTCCTGGAACGCCTTGTCGATCTTGGTGAGCTGGGAGCCGGACGCGACCGGGACGACGATCTGGTCGGGCAGCCGCCAGCCGAGCTGCTCGGCGATCTCGTAGCCGAGGGTCTTGGAGCCTTCCGCGTAGTAGGGGCGGACGTTGACGTTGACGAAAGCCCAGTCGTCCTGCTCCCCCGCGATCTCGGAAGCGAGCCGGTTGACGTCGTCGTAGTTGCCGTCGACCGTGACGAACGTCCCGCTGTAGACGGCCGTCGTGATGATCTTCTGCGCCTCGAGGTCGGACGGGACGAACACCGCGCTGCGGATCCCGGCGCGGGCGGCGGCCGCGGCGACGGCGTTGGCGAGGTTGCCGGTGGACGGGCAGGCCAGCACCTTGAAGCCGAGCTCGCGGGCGGCGGCGAGCGCGACGGCGACGACGCGGTCCTTGAACGAGTGGGTCGGGTTGCCGCTGTCGTCCTTCACCCACAGGCTCTGCAGGCCGAGGGACTCGGCGAGGTTGTCGGCGCGGACGAGGCGGGTGAAACCGGGCTCGGTGTTGGGCGTGTCCACGACGCTGGACGGGACGGGCAGCAGCCCCCGGTAGCGCCAGATGTTGCCCGGCCCGGACTCGATGCTCGCGCGGGTGACTCCCCCGAAATCGTAGGCGATCTCCAGGGGGCCGAAACACTCCTCGCAGGCGTAGAACGGCCCGAGATCGCGGGACGTTCCGCATTCGCGGCAGACGAGGGCGGTGGCAGGTCCGAGGTCGGTGGCAGGCGTGACAGCCATGCGGGCGAGGCCTTTCTTCCCATCTTTCCTGCGCCACCTTGGTCGCAGGCCGGAGTTGGCACCATCTCCCGGCCGGCCTCGCAGGATCGCGAGCGCGCTTCAGCCGGGTGGTTGCCGGGGCTTCGTCGGGCCGGTCCCTCCACCCCTCTGGATGAGCGATGTTCAGTTGTGGTTACGAGTACTTAGGACTCGTATGCGTGACTTTACATGATCTGACCGGCTGCCAGACAGGTGGGTCCGCCGATTGAGACGTTACCCGGCCCGCTCTAGATCACGCGCGTCGCCGGCGGACGGC
>JBOHBY010000232.1:0-1504 GCA_050698635.1 Spirillospora sp. | reverse complement strand
GTCATCGACACCCTGACCGAGCGGGTCCCCGATCCGAAGCTGGACGCCGCCCGTCCGCCGACCTATTTCCCCAGCCTGATGCACCGCGGCCCGCAGGCCCTCCACGTACTCTGGGGCTGACGCCAGCTCTGGGGCTGACGCCGGCCCTCATCGCCCCGCCCGCGCGGTCACTTCTGGCGGTAGGCGACCTGGACCGCGACCCGGGCCAGCTCCTCCCGCCACCCGGCGTCGAGCGGGGCCGCCTCGATCGCCTCCTGGGCCTGCTCCACCAGGTCGTCGATGCGGCGCTCGACCTCGCCCCGCACGTCCATGTCAGTGATCATCTGGGCGAGGGCGGCGCCGCCGCCGGTGCTCCGGTCGGCGAGCAGGTCGGAGATCCGGTCGTCGCGCTGGATCGCCAGCGCGACCAGCAGGGTCATCTTCTGCTGGGCGAAGTCGAGCTGGGTCGGCTTGCCGGAGACGGTGCTGTCGCCGAACGCGTCGATCAGGTCGTCGCGCAGCTGGAACGCCTCACCGAGGGCGGCCCCGTAGCGTTCGAACGCGGGCGCGAGGTCGAGCCGGTCCGCGATCGCCGCGCCGAGCGTCAATGGCCGGTGGACGGTGTACCGCCCCGACTTGCACAGCGCGATCCAGCGGGACAGCTCGGGGTCGGCGATCCGCTCGGCCGCCACGCGGATGTCCAGATACTGGCCGATCATGATCTCGATGCTCAGCTCGTGCCAGATCTCGCGGGCCGCCGAGGACAGCGCGCTGACCAGCCGGGAGGCGTAGACGTGCGCCAGGTCCCCGGCCAGGGCGGCCACACCCTCGCCGTACCGGCGCGACTCACCGGCCCAGCCCGCGTCGCGATGCGCCACCGTGTGCCGTTCGTGCGCCGTCGGCTTGCCGCGCCGCAGCGGTGAGTCGTCCAGGACGTCATCGTGCAGCAGGGCGAACGCCTGCAGTACCTCCAGCGCGGCGGCGGCGTCCACGGCGACGGGCTCCAGCGCCGGAACGCCACCGGCGGCGAGGAAGCCGTCCAGGCAGAACGACGGGCGCAGCCGCTTGCCACCGGCCCCCACCAGGGTGGCGACCGCCTCGACGGGAACCGCCGCCCGTGGGTCCACCGCGGACCACCGGGACCTTTCGCCGGCCAGCAGATCGCGCAGTCGTACCTCGACCCGGCTCAGCAGCGCGTCCCTGGCCTCGGCGGGCACAGCGGCGTCCACTTGGTTGGCGCTCATGCCACAATCTCCTCTTCGGTGCTCTCGTCGGCGTTGTCCGTACCGCCGAACGCGGTTACCCGAGCCGGCGCAGGCGAGTAGATGAGCGAGCGAAGGCGTCACGAATTCACTCGTGCCGCACGCCCATGTCTGACCGGTACTTGAATTCGGCCGCTCTTACGTGGTCTCTGTCGTGGTTTCGAGTTCGCGGGGAAGCGCGAAATGCATCGTCTCCTTCACCAACTCCACCTCATGAACATCATCGAAACCACGCTCGGCCAACCACGCCAGCACACCCCGCA
>JBOHBY010000231.1:0-6175 GCA_050698635.1 Spirillospora sp. | reverse complement strand
CGTGGAAGGCAAGGCCTGGAGCGACACCGCCCGTTTCTATGACCGGCTGCCCGCGCGGGCCGAGGGCGTGGTGCGTCCGGCGGTGTGGAACCTCAGCCGCAACTCCGCGGGAATGCTGGCGAGGTTCCAGACCGACTCGACCGTCCTCTACGCGCGCTACAAGCTGCGTTCGGCGAGCCTGGCGCTGCCGCACATGCCGGCGACCGGGGTCAGCGGCATCGACCTGTACGCCCGCGACGGCGACGGCCGCGACCGCTGGCTGGCCGTGGTCAAGCCGACGGCCCAGAACGTCGAGGCGCAGCTGATCTCCGGCATCGACCCAGGCCCGCGCCAGTACACGGCCTACCTGCCGCTCTACAACGGCGTCGATTCGTTGCAGATCGGCGTGGCCCGTACCGCGTCCTTCCAGACGGTGGCGCCCCGGACGCGCAAACCGGTCGTGTTCTACGGGTCGTCCATTCTTCAGGGGGCCTGCGCGTCCCGGCCGGGAATGGCGTTCACGTCCATCCTGGGCCGCCGCTTCGACCGGCCCGTCGTCAACCTGGGGTTCTCGGGAAACGCCCTCATGGAACCGGAGATCGGCGACCTGCTCGCGGAGCTGGATCCGGCGGTGTTCGTGATCGACGCCCTGCCGAACATGGTGCCTGAACTGGTGGCCGAGCGCGGCGAGGCATTCGTCCGAAGGCTCCGGGCCGCACGTCCGCGCACCCCGATCGTGATGGTCGAGGACCGTACCTACGGCAACGCGTGGCTCGTCCAAGCGTACCGCGACCGGCACGCCGGCAGCCGCGCCGCCTACCGCAAGGCCTACAGGAACCTGGTCACGTCCGGGGTCAAGCGCCTGGTCTACCTCAAGGGCGACGACCTGGTCGGCCACGACGACGAGGCCCTGACCGACGGCTCGCACCCGAGCGACCTCGGCATGGTCCGCTACGCCGACGCCTATACGAAGGTCCTGCGACGCGTCCTCTAACCCCCTGTTCGATGCTTCTAGGCGGTGCAGATGAAGAAGAGTCTGGGCGGTGCTGCGGCCGTCCTCTGTGTCCTCGCCCCAGTGGGCGTGGCTCCGGCGCAGGCGTCCCCGGGCCCGCAACCAGGACGGCACGCTCTGCCGCTGGGCCCGTCCGGCCTGGCCGAGACCCGGACGACGACCACGCTGCAACCCGGCGTCACCCTCACCCGCATCGTCCGCGGCGGCCAGGACGCGGCGCTCCGCTGGACGGTCGAGGTCGCCATCCCCGGCGGTGACACCTCACCCGACCCGGACGCGCCGCCGACCGCGCTCAAGGACAAGGCGAGCGCCGACGAACTCGCCGCCGACCTGGCCCGCGACGGCTTCCAGGCCCGGGTCGAGCAGGTCACGACACCGCGGACGACCGACTACGCGGGCGGCACGCTCGGCTGGCGGATCCGGGTCGGATCGTTCGACTCGCAGGCCGCCGCGACGTCCGAGCGCACGCGACTGAGGACCGCCGGATACACGGGCTCCGCCGTGTACACCGGCTGGGACGGCGCGTCCACCGACCGTGGCCCGTGGCGCGTCGACGTTCTCACCATCGACCCGCGCCGGTTCCGCGGGAGCCTCGACGCCGTCTACGGCCCCGACCTGGAGAACCGCGAGAAGACCAGCGAACTGTCGGCCGCGGCGGGCGCGACCGCCGCCGTCAACGGCGGGTTCTTCGTCCTCGACCCCAAGGCCGGCGCGCCGGGAGATCCGGCCGGTGTCGGCGTCTACGACGGCCGTCTGGTGAGCGAACCGGTCCGCGGACGTCCCGGCCTCGTGATCCACGACGGCGGGCGGACGGCGATCACCCGGTTCACCTGGCGGGGCCGCGTCACCGGCCGAAACCACGCCACCGGCCGGGCCGCCGCACTGAACCTGAACGGCGTCAACCGGGTCCCCGGCCTGATCAGGAACTGCGGCGGCACCGCGGGCGACGTCCCGACCTCGTTGCCGCTGCACGACGTGACCTGCACAAACGCCGACGAACTCGTCGCCTTCACGCCCGCCTACGGCCGGCTCACACCGCAGGGCCCCGGGCTGGAGGCCGTCCTGGACGCCCGCGACCGGGTCGTCGAACTGCGCTCGCCACGCGGCGGGCCGCTGCCCGCGGGTGGCGCCTCCGTGCAGGCGACCGGCAGGCGCGTCGCCGAACTGACCGGCCTCGCCCGGACGGGCGACCGCCTGCGCGTCAAGGCGACGCTGCTAGACCTGCGAGGACGTCCGGTCTCGACCTCCCCCGGGACCGACATCGTGAACGGCGGGCCGGAACTCGTCCGCGACGGACGGCTTCACGTCACACCGGCCACCGACGGCATGGTCCATCCGGGCGACCCGAGCTGGTACTACGGCTGGGTCCACAAGCGCAATCCACGCACGCTGGCCGGTGTGGACGCCGCCGGACGGACCGTCCTGGTCACCGCCGACGGACGCGGCACCGCCGCCCTCGGGCTCAGCATCACCGAGAGCGCCGATGTCGCCAGGGCGCTCGGACTCCGCGACGCGATCAACCTCGACGGCGGCGGCTCCACCACGACGGTGGTCGGCGGCACGGTGCTCAACCAGCCGTCCGACGCCACCGGCGAACGCCCCGTCGGCGACGCCCTACTGATCCTGCCGCGCGAGAACTGAGGGGAGGGCTGTCCGGACGCGACGAAGACGAAGGGGCGATGGGAAATCACACCAGGTACCGATGCCGGATCACGCCGGGGACCGATGTGGGCCGGTCCTCGGAGCGACATGATCCAGGGAGTTCCCGGCCGCTATCGCTAGAAGGAATCCCATGTCAGCTCATGTAGCCCCGATGCGCCGCCCCGCTGGTGTTCCCGGTCGCACCCTTGCGATGCTCACCGTCCTCGCGGTGGCGCTGGCCGCCGCCTTCGTCGTCGCCCCTCGCTTCCTGGCGGGCCTCGGGCCGGGCGGCGGCTTCGCCGGCAGACGCGACCTCGGCGACGCTCTCCAGACGTCGTTCACCGGATACTGGAGTTCTGGCGACCGAGATCTGTCCCCGGGCCTGGAAAGGGTCGTCGACTACTGGTTCCGTTATCACCTGGCCAAAGCCGCGATAGCCGCACTCATGCTGATCGTGCTCGTGGCGCTCGGCGTCCGTGTCTGGAAGGCATTCGTGAAGGCCGACGGTCTCGGGACGGGAAAGAACGTCGCGCTGGCCTCGACCGGCGTTCTCCTCACAATGCTCGCGCTGTTCTCGCTGGTGGCGGTGATGGCCAACCTCCAGGGCGTGGTCGCCCCCTACTCCTCGCTGCTGCCGATGCTCACAGCGGACGCGACCGACGCCGAAACCACCGGCACGCTCGATCAGATCCGGCGGCAACTGGCCGGCTCCCCGGGACCCGCCCTACAACTGATGATCGACGACTTCGCCCGCTACCACGTCGCCATGGCCGTGATCGCCGCGATCGTCGCGGCCGCCCTCATCGCCCTCAGCGCGGTCCTGTGGACGCGTTTCGCGCGGACGGAGCGCTCAGCCAGGCGGACAAGGCGAGTCCTGGGATCGTTCGGTGCCTTCTCAGCCCTGCTCTCTATAGCCGGAATCGTCGTCGCCGTGGCGAACACCGCCACCGCGACCGACCCGGCACCCGCGCTCCTGGCCTTCTTCCAGAACGGCTGGTGAATGGGTCACAGGATGAGCAGAATGAAGATCACGTAGGCGGCGATGTTGACCAGCCAGCTGTGGGTGTTCATCCATTCCCGGACCCGGGGCATGGCGCGGTTCATCCGCTTGCGGAAGAGCAGCAACGTCAGCAGCGGCAGCGCCGCTATCAGGACGGTGGCGGCGAGGAACGGCAGGGCCGCGGCCAAGCCCAGGTCCCGCTGTTCCAGATGAGCGCCCACCGTCAGCATGACCATGATGTCCGAGGGCATCAGCAGGATCACCAGAAGGCCGATCTCGAAGGCCCTGCGCGGACCCGCGTCCATCAGCGTTCCGAGCCACCTGGGCGGCTTGGCCGTCTCCCGCTTGACGTAGCTCTTCACCGCGGCGGCCAGCAGGAGCGCGACGAGCACGACCTGGATGATGGTCCCCGCCGATCCCGCGCTGGACGGATCGCCCAGCGAGACGCCGTTCCCCAGCAGCGCGAAGACGCCGCGGCTGACGGACACTCCGGCGGCGACGGCGGCGGTCACGCCCAGGAGAAAGGCCAGGGAGGCGCGTTCCGCATGCCGGGCGGTCACCAGGACGATGGCGGACATGATCTGAGGTCCCACCATCATGGTGACGGCCAGCGGGAGTACCTCGAGGTCCAAGTTCCTCGCTCCGATCGACGCCGTACTTGTCGTCCAGCGGCCGGCCGGGTCTGGGGGCCCTCGGTGGCGGTACCGGGGAAAGCGATGCCCGGTGCCTTTCTGACGCTACACAGCCGTTTATCGCACCTTGATGGCGGGGTCGGTGTAGCCGGGGGAGCCGGTTTCGGCATGGCCGGCTAGGCGGCGCACGAAATCGGTGCCGGTGTCGCAGGTGATGGTGAGGTCGTGCCAGTGCGAAGTGCGCAGCGGCAGGACCCGGTGACTCGCCCGGCCGTTCGGACGCACCCGGATCTCGCGGGCCTGGGAGCCGTAGCCGTCGGCGATCGAGAACCTGACGGCCCGGTCGTCCTTGTTGATCAGGGTCAGCCAGATCACGCCGCGCTTGACGTGCGCTTCGGCCTCGACCCGGTTGTCCGTCTTTCCGGCGAACCGGCGCAGGAAGCCGTTCGGGCCGTGTACCGACAGGTCGTAGCTCTCGGCGTTCCAGGAACCCGACAGCTCACGGCCGGACTGGAACCCCACCGTCCTGGTCGGGCTGGACGAGGACGCCGCGGTCATGGGCGAGGAGACGTTCGGCCCCCTGGCGCCGGTGCTGCGCGTCGCCGACGACACCGAGACGATCATCACCGCCGCGAACCGCGGCCGGTACGGGCTCAGCTCGGCGGTCTTCGGCCGCGACCTGGACCGTACGCTGGCGGTCGCCGGACGGCTGCGCGCCGGGCAGGTCACCGTCAACGACACCAGCAACTACTGGGAGCTGCACCTGCCATTCGGCGGCGCGCCGGGCACCGACAGCGGCCACGGCAGGCTGGGCGGCCGCCACATGGCCGAGGCCGTGACGGAGCTCCAGTCGATCTCCGTCGCCTGACCCCGTCCTGGCGCTGAGGCGAAGGAGCCGACGATGAACGATCAGGTGGCGACGGCGAACGATCAGGTGGCGACCGCCACGCACGCCGGGGTGCTGGACGAGGTCGAACGGCGGGTGCTGTGGCTCGCGACGGCCATCGTGGACCACGCCAACCGGGTGCGGCCCAACCCGTCCGGGCTGAAGGTGGGCGGGCACCAGGCGTCGATGGCGTCGATCATGACCGCGCTGTGGTTCCAGCACCTGCGACCGGACGACCGCGTCTCGGTCAAGCCGCACGCCTCGCCGGTGCTGCACGCGATCAACTACCTGCTCGGCGAGCTGGACGAGCGGTACCTGACGTCCCTGCGCGAGTTCGGCGGGCTGCAGAGTTACCCGAGCCGCACCAAGGACCCCGACCCGGTCGACTACTCCACCGGCTCGGTGGGCATCGGCGCCACCGCGCCGATCTGGGGCGCCATCGCCCGCCGGTACGTGGACCGGACATCCGGCGGGGCGTCCGGCGGGGGGCCGCCCGCCGGACGGCAGTACTCGCTGGTCGGCGACGCCGAGCTGGACGAGGGCGCGGTCTGGGAGGCGATCCTCGACCCCGGCGTGGCCGAGCTGGGGGAGATCGTGTGGATCGTCGACCTCAACCGGCAGTCCCTCGACCGGGTCGTGCCCTACCTGGCCGCGCACCGGCTCAAGGGCATGTTCGCCGCCGCGGGCTGGCAGGTGCTGACGCTGAAGTACGGCCGGTTGCTCACCGACCTGTTCGACCGTCCGGGCGGAGCCGACCTGCGCGCCCGCATCGACGCGATGCCCAACCCGGAGTACCAGCGGCTGCTGCGCTGCGACGCGGATGAACTCCGCGAGCGGCTCCCGGGCGGCAGCGAGCCCGTCGCCCGGGTCGTCGCGACGCTGGACGACGCGACGCTCCTGGCCGCCCTGCGCAACCTGGGCGGCCACGACCTCGGCAGCCTCGCCGGCGCGTTCGCGTCGATCGACGACACCCGCCCCACCGTGATCTTCGCGTACACGGTCAAGGGTCATGGCCTACCCAGCGA
>JBOHBY010000230.1:0-1886 GCA_050698635.1 Spirillospora sp. | reverse complement strand
GACGCTGCCCGCCGCGACCCCCGCGATGATCAAGGCGGCGGCGGTGAGCCGGACGCCGTCGACGTGCTCGCCGAGCAGCAGGCCCGCCGAGACCAGCCCGAACGGCGGGACGAGCAGCGAGTACATGGCGACGGTGCTGGCCGCGTAGCGGCGCATAAGCCATCCCCACACGCCGAACCCGAACAGCGTGGAGACGTAGGCGATGAACGCCATCGAGCCGAGCCCGGCCAGCGAGATATCGCGGACGGCGTCCGGCACCGCGCCGGGCCCCTCGAAGATCAGTGACAGGGCGAAGAGCGGAATCGGCGGCACCAGCGACATCCACACCATGAACCCGAACGAGTCGACGGGTCCGGTCGCGGCCTGGTTCATCCGCTTCATGGCGACGTTCGCGAGGCCCCAGCTCGCGGCGGCGACGAGGCAGACGAGGAACGCTCCAACCGGGCTCCCGCCCTCGGCCTGCGCCACACCGAGCAGCGTGACCCCGCCGAACGCGACGGCCATGCCCGCGACCTGCCGGGCGCCGAGCCGTTCCCGCAGCAGCAGTCCCGCGAACAGCGCCGTGAAGATCGCCTGGACCTGGAGCACGACGGACGCCAGCCCGGCGGGCATGCCCATGTCCATGCCGATGAACAGCAGGCCGAACTGCCCGACGCCGAGCGGGAGGCCGACCAGCACGAGCCAGCGCGCCGGGACGGGCGGCCGCCGGACGAAGAACACCGCCGGCACCGCCGCGAGGACGAACCGCAGCGCCGCCATCAGCAGCGGCGACAGGTCGTCCAGCGCCCGGTGGATCGGCACGAAGTTGAAGCCCCACAGCGCGGCGATCAGGGTGGCGAGCAGGACATGCCGCGATCTCATGTCCTGATCGTCGGGGAAACACTTGCTTAAGGACAAGCGAGAAATTCTTGACACATCGATTTAGGATTGCTTCATGCTTGATCTCGAACGGCTGCGTGCCCTGCATTCCGTCGCGACGTACGGCTCGGTCAGCGCCGCCGCCGACGTCCTGCACGTGACCACCTCGGCCGTGTCGCAGCAGCTCGCCAAACTGGAGCGGGAGACCGGCCAGAAGCTGCTCGAACGCAACGGCCGCGGCGTCCGGCTCACCGACGCCGCCGAACTGCTCGTCGCCCACGCCGGGCGGATCCTGTCGCTCGTCGAGCAGGCGCAGTCCGACCTGGAGGCGCACCGCGGGTCCGTCGTCGGGCAGCTCACCATCGCCGCGTTCCCCACCGGGATCCGCGGGCTCATGCCCGCCGCGCTGCGCGCCCTGCGCGCCGACCATCCCGACCTGCGCGTCCAGCTCCTCGAAGAGGACCCGCTGCGCAGCATGCCGCTCGTCTCGCGCGGCGACTTCGACCTGGCCCTCGTCCAGGACTGGGACAACGAACCGCTCCCGCTGCCCGAGGGCCTGCACAAGGGCGTCATCTGCCACGACGTCGCCGACGTGGCGCTGCCGTCCACCCACCCGCTCGCGGGCCGCGACTCCATCGACCTCAAGGAGCTCGCGGGCGACCCGTGGATCAGCTCCTCACCCGACAGCATCTGCTGCGACTGGCTCCTGCGGACGCTGCGCGCCGTCGACAGCGAACCCAACATCGACCACATGGCCTACGAGTTCGCCACGCAGCTCTCCCTCGTCGCCGTCGGGCTCGGCAACGCGATCCTGCCCCGGCTCGGCCGCTGCGACGTCCCGCCCGGGGTCGTGATCGTGCCGCTGTCGGCGCCGCTGTCGCGCCGGGTGTACGCGGTGTGGCGCGAGGAGGCCGCCCGCCGCCCCGCGATCCGCGCCGCGATCACGGCCATGCGCGCCGCCGTCCCGGCCGACGTTCCGGCCGTCGTCACCGTCGCCCGCTGACGCCCGCGAGCGCAACGGCATGGCC
>JBOHBY010000229.1:0-1619 GCA_050698635.1 Spirillospora sp. | reverse complement strand
GCGCGGGGGCCGGCGGACGGTCGGTCGGCGGGCGTTCGGTCACGGGTCCGCGTCTCCGGTTCGTGGGGTCGGATGAACCGGTACCCGCGGCAGATGGGGGGAGTGGGGCGGTGAGGCCCAGTGCCGCGGGTACCGGTCGCTCATGCGGCCGCCGCCCGGACGGGCGTCAACGTCCGTCCCGCGGCGGTGCACTGCCTTCATCCCAATGAGAACCCCTCACTGAGCGGAATGCTGCACGCGGGAGAACGCCGTGTCTGCGTCATCTGACACTTTTGGCGAAAATTGCAGCGCCGGACGGCGGGGGAGGCCCGGCGGCGGTGGGGTCAGCGGGACAGGGCGTTCAGCAACCGGTTGACGGGGCTCGCGAGGTTCCACTCGTCGGCCAGCGCGACGAGCGTCTCCGGGTCGCGTGCACCGGTGGGCAGCCGGTCGTCCAGCGCGGTCACCTCCGGCGCGTCGATGTCGGTGACGACCCGCACGACCGTCTCGGCGGCGGCGAGGTACTCCCGCGCGGCCTCCATCTTGCGCCGCGCGCCCGCCGGGAACCCCTCGTCGGTGCCCGCGTCGAGCGCGGCGAGGATCCCCGCCACCGACCCGAACCGGGTGATCAGCGCGGCGGCGGTCTTGTCGCCGACGCCGGGGACGCCGGGCAGGCCGTCGCTCGGGTCGCCGCGCAGCGTCGCGTAGTCGCCGTAGCCGCGGCCGGGGATGCCGTACTTGGCCGCGACCTCCTTCTCGCCCATCACCTGGAGGTTCCTGATGCCGCGCGCGGTGTAGAGGACGGCGACGGGGGCGGCGTCGTCCACCAGCTGGAACAGGTCGCGGTCGCCGGTGACGATGTCGACCGGGCCGTCCGCCGCGCCCCGCACCGCCAGGGTCCCGATGACGTCGTCGGCCTCGTAGCCGGGGACGCCCGCGCTGGCGAGGCCGACCGCGTCCAGCACCGCGTTGATGATCGGGAGCTGCGCCTCCAGCGCGTCGGGCGTCTGGTCGCCGCCGCCCTCGGCCACCCGGTGCGCCTTGTAGGACGGCAGCGCCTCCACCCGGAAGGCGGGCCGCCAGTCGGCGTCCATGCAGCAGACCAGGCGCTCGGGGCCGCGGTCCTGGACGAGCCGCGCGATCATGTCGATGAGGCCGCGGACGGCGTTGACCGGCGTCCCGTCGGGCGCCGTCACCGACTCGGGCACCCCGAAGAAGGCGCGGAAGTACAACGACGGCGTGTCCAGCAGCATCAGCCCGCTCATGCGCCACATCGTGCCATGCCGCTCGGACAGCGACGCGCAGGCGGGCCGGGGCGCGGGCACCTGCGCGTTCCTGCGATCCTGGTACCGCTGTGAAGATCTGAGAATGGAGACGGGTGTGACAACGGAGTTGTATCCGCCTGAGCGGCTCGGCCTGGTGCGGGACGCGGCGGCGAAGGCGGGGCTCGGGGCGGTCCTGCTGACGCCCGGCCCGGACCTGCGGTACGTCACCGGGTACGACGCCAAGCAGCTGGAGCGGCTCACCTGCCTGGTGGTGCCGTCCGGCGGCGAGGCGTTCCTGGTCGTCCCGCGGCTGGAGCTGCCCGCGGCGCAGGCCTCGCCCGCGGGGGCGCTCGGCGTGGAGCTGGTGCCGTGGGA
>JBOHBY010000228.1:0-2671 GCA_050698635.1 Spirillospora sp. | reverse complement strand
CCAGCCCCCACCCACCACCATTCAACGGACGAGCTCCGCTCGACGGATCGGTCGGCGGGCGTCGCCTGGCAGCAGGCCGACATCCGCGCCATCGCCGGCGCGCTCGCCTGGCGGCCCTCCACCGACCTCACCACCTCGCTACGAGACCTATGGGCGGAGACGTCATGCTGACGGAGACATCATGCTGACAAGGACCAGCGCACTGTCGGGACGGGTCAGGACGATGGCCGTACCCGCGTACTTCCCCGCTGCCGCGGTGGACTGGGCGGCGCTCGCCGACCCCCGCCTCGGCACGGTCGTGCTCAACGTCCACAACGGCGCCGGGAGCATCCGGGACCGCGGGTTCGCCGCCCTCGCGCACCGCATGGCGAACGCGGGCGTGCCGCTCGCCGGATACGTCGACACCGCCTACGGCGCCCGCCCGGCCCGCGAGGTGGAGGACGAGATGGCGCGGTACCGCAGGTGGTACGGCATCCGGAGGGCGTTCCTCGACCAGGTGTCCGCCCTCCCCGGGCACGTGCTCCAGTACCGGCATCTGGTCATGGGCCTGCGGAGCCGTGGCGTGTCGTACGTCGTGCTCAACCACGGCACGTACCCCGACGCCGCGTACGCGCGGCTCGCCGATCTGCTCGTCGCCTTCGAGGGGCCGTGGTCGGCGTACCAGCACGTCCGCGTGCCCGCGTGGGCGGCGCGGCTGCCGGCCGAGCGGTTCTGCCACCTCGTCTACGCGGCGCCGCCGTCCGTCCTCGCGGGGACGCTGGCGCTGGCCGGACGGCGCAACGCCGGCGTCGTCTACGTCACCGACCGGGCGGGCGCGAACCCGTGGAGCGGGCTGCCCGAGTACTTCTCCCGCGAGCTGGCCCTCGTCTACGCGCACCGGTGATCCGGTGACGCCCGGTGCCCCGCTGATCCGAGGATGGGCCGTCGGCGTGGCCGCGGTCGTGGCCTCGGCCGCCGTCCTGGCGGCGGTGCTGTTCCCGGCGCTGGCACCGGACGGATCCGGCCCACCGCCCGAAGTACCCCGCGCGGCCGGTCCGGCGGGGTTCTGGGTTCCGGCGCCGGGCGAGCGCTGGCAGTGGCAGCTCACCACGCCGGTGGACGTGGGCGTGGACGCGCCCATCCACGACATCGACGGGTTCGGCAACGGCGCGGGCGTCGTCGGTGAGCTGCACCGGCGGGGCCGCCGGGTGATCTGCTACATCAACGTGGGCGCCGCCGAGCGGTTCCGGCCCGACCACGCCGCGTTCCCGGCCGCCGTCCTCGGCAGGGGCAACGGGTGGCCGGAGGAACGCTGGCTCGACATCCGCCGGACGGACCTGCTCGAACCCGTCATGGCCAAGCGGTTCGACATGTGCCGCGCCAAGGGGTTCGACGCGGTCGAGCCCGACCTGCTGGACGGCTACGCCGCCGACACCGGCTTCCCGCTCACCGCCACCGACCAGCTCCGCTACAACCGGATGATCGCGCGGCTGGCGCACGAGCGCGGCATGTCGGTCGGGCTCAAGAACGACCTTCCGCAGATTCCTGAGCTGGTCGCGTCGTTCGACTTCGCCGTCAACGAGCAGTGCGCGGAGTTCGGCGAGTGCGGGAAGCTGCTGCCGTTCGTCCGCGCGGGCAAGGCGGTCCTGCACGTCGAGTACAACGTGCCGCCGGCGGATTTCTGCGGACAGACCCGCGCGCTGGGTTTCGCATCGATGCGCAAGCGCCTGGGCCTCGACGCCTGGCGCCAGCCCTGCTGACCAGCGCCCGCGTGCCCGCCCCTGGGTTCAGGCGCCCGCGCGGTGCGGGCGGGGCCTGGCCCGGTCGATCTCGGGCAGCGTCCGCAGGACGCTGCGCAGGTGTGCCCGCGCGGCCTCCTCGGCGGCCCCGGCGTCATGGGCGCGGATCGCCTCGATGATCGCCAGATGCTCCGGCAGCGACTCGCGCGGCCGGCCGGGATGCATCGCGAGCCTGAACTGGTGCCGGACGTTCTGCGCCCGCAGCCGGTCGAGCGCCTCCGCCGCCGTCCGCTGGCCGCTGATCTCCTGGACGCGGCGGTGCAGCCGCTCGTTCAGGTCCGAGTAGCCGAGCACGTCACCGGTCTCGACGGCGTGCCGCATCGCGTCACCGATGGCGGCCAGTTCGGCGGCGCCGTCACCGGTGATCCGCTCCGCCGCCTTCGCCGCGCACAGCCCCTCGATCACCATCCTGAGCTCGCAGATCTCGATCGCCTCGGCCAGCGACACGGCCCGGACGCGGGCGCCGCGGTTCTGCACCCGCTCGATCAGCCCCTCGTTGGTCAGCGCGAACAGCGCGGCCCTCACGCTGGACCTGCTCGCGTCGAACCGCTCGGACAGGTCCGCCTCGACCAGCCGCTGGTTCGGGACGAACTCGCCGTTGCGGATCGCGTCCCGGATCCCGGCGACGACCGGCTCCTCCGGTTTGCCTGTCGGCACGGTCTCACTCCCGCAGGATTGTCAACAATTTTGTTAAAGTTCGAGTGTAGCGCTGACGAAGGAGGCGGGATGGCGGAAAAGCCTGTCCGCGGGCCGATCGTCGCGGTTCTCGGCCTCGGCGAGGCGGGGAGCGCGATCGCCGATGATCTCGTGGCGGCCGGGGCGGTGGTGCGCGGCTACGACCCGGCGGTCCCGGCAGCGGCGCACCTCACCGGCACCGGCGGCGAGGCCGAGGC
>JBOHBY010000227.1:0-2195 GCA_050698635.1 Spirillospora sp. | reverse complement strand
TTCCTCCTCTACCTCATCGGCCTGCTGATCCTCGTGATCGTCATCCCGCTGCTGGTGGCCGGGCCCGCGCTGGTGCGCAAGGCGCTGCCGGAGAGCGCCGAGGCCGTCCAGCTGCTGTACTGGCCGGTCGTCATCGGGCTGTCGATCGTCTTCCTCGCGACCCTGTACCACGTGAGCGTCCCGGTGCGGACGTCCTGGTCGCGCGCCGTGCCGGGCGCCGCGCTGGCGCTGCTGATCTGGATCGTCGGCAGCATCACGCTCCGGATCTACCTCACCGGCTCGCTGAGCGGCGTGTCGCTGTACGGGTCGCTGGCCGCCGCGATCGCGGTGCTCGCGTGGCTGTACGTCGCGGCGCTCGCGGTGCTGATCGGGGCGACGCTGAACGCCGAGATCGACCGGCTGTGGCCGAGCGAGATCACCGCGCGGGCGCGGGCGGAGCTGGCGGAGCGGACGGAGCGGTCCGGCAAGGCCGTGGAGGCTACCGACGGAGACGGCGCGGGTGACGGCGCGGATGGTAAAAACAGCACCGATTAGGGTCTTGAAAAGGTCAAACATGTCGTAGCCTCCCGTGACATGACCCCCCGAGAGGACTCCGGCCGGCTGCGGACCGTGACCGGCACGATCGCGACGTCCGAGATCACCGGGCCGGTGCTCTCCCACGAGCACCTCCAGATGGACCTGCGCTGGCCCGCGCGCCCGCGGCTGGTGGACTCCGACCCGGGCCGGTGGCTGGACGAGGAGAAGTCCGTCCAGCGGGAGCTTTCGGCGCTGCGCCGCGATCACGGCCTCGGCCTCGTCGTCGACCTGACGTGCTCCGGCATGGGACGCAACGCCGCCGCGCTCGCCCGGATCAGCGCCGGGTCGCGGGTCGCGGTCGTCGCCGGGACGGGCGTGTTCACCGAGCCCTTCCACCCGTCGTTCGTCCGCGAGACCCTCCAGGCGGGCGAGGCCCCGGCCGGTGAGATGGGGGAGGTCGGCGACGGGCGGACCGGGGTCGAGCGGCTCGCCGAGCGGCTCCTCGCCGAGGTCGGGTTCGGCATGGACGGGACCAACTCGCTGCCCGGTGTCATCGGCGAGATCGGCACCTGGGGCGAGGCGCCGACCGAGACCGAGGAGCTGTGCCTGCGCGCCGCCGCGCGGGCCGCCCGCTACTCCGGGCTGTCGGTGGCGACGTACGGGCGCGCCAGCCTCGCCCAGCTGGAGATCCTGACCGGCGCCGGGCTGTCCCCGGGCCGCGTCGCCGTCGGCCAGCAGGACCGGGTGGACGACCCCGGCCAGCACCGCAAGATCGCCGAGTCGGGCGCGTACGTGTCGTTCGGGACGCTCGGCCTCGCGGGGGACGACCACGCGGCGATCGGCGCCCGCGTCCGCTGCGTCATGGACCTGCTGGAGGCCGGGCACGCGTCCCGGGTGCTGCTGAGCACGGGCGTGTCCCGGATGACGCAGATCACCCGGTACGGCGGCGGTGGCTTCGGCTACCTCTTCGACACGTTCCTGCCCGCGCTGCGCGCCGCCGGGGCGGACGAGGCGACGCTCGACGCCGTCCTGCGCGACAACCCGCTGCGCTGGCTCACCGGCGGCTGAGCAGCCGACGGTCATATAGGCATGAGTGCCCCTATAAGGCGCTGTATGCGCCTGTAACGGCGGCGGGAGTGGGTAGGGGTGACCCCGGAAGGGGGTGCGCCCGATGTCGTGGAAGAGATCCGCACGCGCCCGTCCCGACTTCCAGCGGGCCGGGACCGTCCGGCTCCCCTACGCCGACCGCGCGGAGGCGGGCAGGGTGCTCGCCGAACGGCTCGTCCCCCTGGGGCTGGAGGGCGCCGCCGTCCTGGCGCTGCCGCGCGGCGGCGTCCCCGTCGGGTACGAGGTGGCGCGGCGGCTCGGGTCCCCGCTCGACGTCCTGGTCACCCGCAAGATCGGATATCCGCCGCAGCCGGAGCTCGGCGTGGGGGCGATCGCCGAGGGCGGCGTTCCCGTGTTCGACGGCGACCTGCTGCGGCGGCTCGGGCTCCGTCCCGAGGACCTGGCCGCGACCGTGGCCGCCGAGCGCGCCGAACTGGACCGCAGGGTGGCGGTCTACCGGCGCGGACGTCCGCTGCCCGAGACGTCCGGGCGGCCTGTGATCGTCGTCGATGACGGCTTCGCCACGGGCGGGACGGCGCGCGCCGCCGTCCGGGCGCTGCGCGAGCGAGGGC
>JBOHBY010000226.1:0-4691 GCA_050698635.1 Spirillospora sp. | reverse complement strand
CCCTCCCCGTCGGCAAGCTGGGGGAGGGGCGCGGCCGTTTCGACAAGCCCCACCCGACGTTCTCGTTCGGCGGCGCGCTGTCGGTCGTCGGCGTGGACCGTCCGACCGGACGCGTCCGGGTGCTGCGCCACATCGTCATGCACGACGTCGGACGGGCCGTCAACCCGGCCCTGGTCCGCGGGCAGCTCGCGGGCGCCGCGTCGCAGGGGATCGGGGGCGCGCTGCTGGAGGAACTGCTCTACGACGCGCAGGGGCAGCCGCTGTCGACGACCTTCGGGGACTACCGGATGCCGACGGCGGCGGAGTTGCCCGACATCGAGACCGTGGTGGTCGAGCACCGTCCGCCCGCGTCCAACCCGCTGGGCGCGAAGGGCGTGGGGGAGGCCGGGATGGTCGCCACGCCCGCCGCCGTCGCCAACGCGGTCGCCGACGCGCTCGGCCCGGACGTGCTCGTCACGCGGCTCCCGCTCACCCCCGACCGCGTCCGCTCGCTCCTGCGCTGACGCCGCGCGGCGTCAGCCTTCGCCGCGTAGCGGGACGCCCTTGGCCTCCAGCTCGTCCAGCAGGGCGAGGCCCTCCTGCGCCCACGCGATCTCAGCCCTGGCCTTGAGGACCTCGCCCCGGAAGGCGAGCTTGCGGAACGCGACGATCGCCTCGTGCTCCTCCTCGGGCCGCTGCTCAAGGCGCCGCCTCAGCAGGGACACCCGGCGCGCGTCCAGATCGGCGAGCATCTGCTCCCAGCCCTGGAGCGCGCGGGTGTAGTGGTGCAGGTGCCCCTGGAGCTGGTGGCGGGCCGCCTCGTAGGTGGCCTGCTCGAAGTGCGCCGCCTTCAGCCGGTACGGGTCGCGCTCGGACTGGTACGGGATCAGCTCCCGCTCCCACCGCTGCAACTCGGCCGTGCCCGCCTCGTTGATCGAGTAGACGCGCTTCTCGGCGCGCTCGCCACGCGGCACGACCTCGACGCCGACCAGTCCGTCGCGCTCCATCCGGCGCAGCTCCGGATAGATCTGGCTGTGCGGCGCGCTCCACACGTACGCGACGCTGCCGTCGAAGTACTTGACCAGCTCGTACCCGGTCATGGGCCGGGCGGTGAGCGTGGCGAGCAGCGCGTGGCGAAGTGACATCGACGTCCCATCCGGTCACCAGGCAGTTATCCATAACAGTATCAACAGACACACTTATGGATCAGTGCTCCAGCCGGACGATGATCGACTTGGACGTCGGCGTGTTGCTCACCTCGGCCGTGCTGTCCAGCGGGACCAGGACGTTCGTCTCCGGGAAGTACGCCGCCGCGCATCCCCGGGCCGTCGGGTACGACACGACGCGGAAGGACGGCGCCCGCCGTTCGACGCCGTCCGACCACTCCGAGACGAGGTCGACCATGGCGCCGTCGTCCAGCCCGAGGGCGGACAGGTCGGACGGGTTGACGAACACGACCCGGCGCCCCGCCTTGATGCCCCGGTAGCGGTCGTCCAGGCCGTAGATCGTGGTGTTGTACTGGTCGTGGCTCCGGACGGTCTGCAACAGCAGCCGCCCCTCCGGGACCCGCAGGACCTCCAGCTCGTTCACCGTCAGGTTGGCCTTGCCGGTCGCGGTCGGGAACCTGCGCTCGTCGCGCGGCGCGTGCGGGAGCTTGAACCCGTCGCGCTCCCGGACGCGGGCGTTGTAGCGCTCGAAGCCGGGGATGACCCGGGAGACGTGGTCGCGGATGACGTCGTAGTTGCGCTCCATCGCGTCCCAGCCGATGTCCGAGCCCGGCAGCGCGGACGTCGCCAGCCGGCAGACGATCGACACCTCCGACAGCAGCTCGGCGGACGCGGGCGCCAGACGCCCCCGGGACGCGTGCACCATGCCCATCGAGTCTTCAACGGAGACGAACTGCGGCCCCGACTCCTGGACGTCGCGTTCCGTCCGCCCCAGCGTCGGCAGGATCAGCGCCGTCTCGCCCACCACCGCGTGCGAGCGGTTGAGCTTGGTCGACACCTGCGCCGTCAACCGGCAGCTCCGCAAGGCCGCCTCTGTCACGGCCGAGTCCGGGGTCGCGCGGACGAAGTTGCCGCCCATCCCGAGGAACACCTTCGCGCGGCCGTCCCGCATGGCGCGGATCGCGTCCACGGTGTCGAGGCCGTGCTCGCGCGGCGGCTCGAACCCGAACTCGGCGGCGAGCGCGTCCAGGAACTCCGGCTTCGGCTTCTCCCAGATGCCCATCGTCCGGTCGCCCTGCACGTTGGAGTGGCCGCGCACCGGGCAGACGCCCGCGCCGGGACGGCCGATGTTGCCGCGCAGCAGCAGGAAGTTGACGATCTCGCGGATCGTCGGGACGGAGTTGCGGTGCTGGGTCAGGCCCATCGCCCAGCAGACGATGATCTTCTTCGCGGCGAGGACGTCGTCCAGCGCCGCCGTGATCTCCTCGCGGGTCAGCCCGGTCGCGTCGAGGACGTCGTCCCAAGCCAGACCGAGGACGTGCTTCTCGAACGCCTCGAACCCATGGGTGTGCGCGTCGAGGAACTCGCGGTCGACGGCGCCTGGCGCGTCCGATTCGAGGAGCATCCGGTTGAGGGCCTGGAACAGCGCCAGGTCGCCGTTCAGCCGGATCTGCAGGAACCGGTCGGCGAGCGACGTGCCCCGCCCGGCGAGACCGGACGCGCGCTGCGGGTTCTTGAACCGCATCAGCCCCGCCTCGGGCAGCGGGTTCACCGCGACGATCCGGGCGCCGTCCTTCTTGGCCCGTTCCAAAGCCGACAGCATCCGCGGATGGTTCGTCCCCGGGTTCTGGCCGACGACGAAGATCAGATCGGCCTGGTGGAGGTCGTCGAGCAGCACCGAGCCCTTCCCGATGCCGATCGTCTCGCTCAGCGCCGACCCGGACGACTCGTGGCACATGTTGCTGCAGTCGGGGAGGTTGTTGGTCCCGAAGGCGCGGACGAACAGCTGGTAGGCGAACGCGGCCTCGTTGCTCGTCCGGCCCGAGGTGTAGAAGACGGCCTCGTCCGGCGAGTCCAGGGCGGTCAGCTCCGACGCCAGCAGCCGGAACGCCTCGTCCCACGGCACCGGCTCGTAGTGCTCGGACCCGGCACGCTTCAGCATCGGCTCGGTCAGCCGCCCCTGCTGCCCGAGCCAGTGGTCCGAGCGCTCCGCCAGTTCCGAGACACTGTGCTCGGCGAAGAACTCCCGGGTGATCCGCCGCGTCGTGGCCTCCTCCGCGACGGCCTTCGCCCCGTTCTCGCAGAACTCGAAGGTGTGCCGGTGGCCGCCCTCGGGCCACGCGCAGCCCGGACAGTCGAAGCCCTGCTTCTGGTTGACGCGCAGCAGCGTCAGCGCCGTGCGCTTCACGCCCATCTGGTCGTAGGACTGGCGCAGCGCGGTCGTGATCCCCGGCACGCCCGCCGCCCAGTCCTTCGGCCGCGAAACGCCGAGCCCGGTGTCGTCGAAGTCGTCGGCGGGCGCCCTGCGGCTCATCTCACACACATCCCTCTGCTCGGCTGGACCCCTAACACTGTCGCATGTCAGGGCCGGTCATTGCGGCGGCCCTTCCGCCAGCCGGACCTCGGCGGCCATGAGAACGCCCTGGGCGGTCGTCCACTCCAGGCGGACGACCTCGCCCGGACGGCGCGCGAGCACCAGCCCGGTGAGCGTGCTCGGAGTGTCGACGGCCTGCCCGCCGAGGCTGACGATCGAGACACCGACCGGGACGCCCGCGGCCTCGGCGGGGGAGCCCGCGACGACCTCGGCGACGACGACGCCCGGGGACGCTCCGTTGGCGCGGACCTTGACGCCGAGCATCGCCGTCGGGCCGATGTGCACGCTCGACGACGCCTCCCCGCGCTCGATCTGCCGGGCGACGCTCAGGGCCCGGTCGGACGGGATGGCGTACCCGCGATGGTCTTCGGTCGGCTTGGACCCGTCCAGCGCGAGCCCGGACGACGCGGCGGTGTTGATGCCGATGACCTTGCCCGCGGTGTTCAGCAGCGGACCCCCCGAGTCGCCCGGCTTGATCGGCGCGTTGGTCTCGATCAGGCCGCTCAGCCGCTCGGACGTGCCGTTGGTGTCGTCCCGCGCGGTGACGGACTGTTCCAGCGCGGTGACCCTGCCGGTGACGACGCTCGGCGAGCCGCCTTTGCCGCCCGCGTTCCCGACGGCGGTGACCGGGTCGCCGACCGCCACCCCCGTCGCGGACGTGAACACGGCCGCCTTGAGCCGGGACGCGCCGGTCAGCCGGACCACGGCGATGTCTCCAGCGCGGTCGTACCCGACGACCTGGGCGGGGTAGGTGCGCCGGTTGTCGGTGTCGGTGCCGTTGATCTTGGTGGCGCCCTGGATCACATGGTTGTTGGTCAGCACGAGCCCGGACGGGTCGAGCACGATGCCCGTCCCGGCGGCGCGGGTGCCGTTCAGCGACTGCTCGGTCTCGATGTTGACGACGCCGGGCCGGCGTCCGCTGGGCTTGGCGTGCTTGGTGGCGGTCTCGGCGGCGGGCGGCGGCATGTCCCGGGGCCCTTCGCCGTCGGTCAGGCGGCAGCCGGGCACCAGCAGGGTCAGCAGCATGACCAGGAGTATCGGGATCGCGGTACGGGCGCCGCGTCGCACGGTGTCCTCGCTCACCTCGGCCCTGCCTTTCTGGGGGGCGCCCCCCAGACCCCCGGAGCGGAGGCCCGAAGATCCTCGCTCCGCTCCGGTCATCGGGCCTCCTC
>JBOHBY010000225.1:0-7464 GCA_050698635.1 Spirillospora sp. | reverse complement strand
CTTGCCGGTCAGGTTTTCAAGCAGCACCGCGAACTCGTCGCCGCCGAGCCGCGCGACGAGGTCGCCGGGGCGGACGCTGTGGGTGAGGCGGTGCGCGACCAGTTGCAGGAGGCGGTCGCCGGTGGGGTGCCCGAGGGTGTCGTTGACCTCCTTGAACCGGTCGAGGTCGAGGAGGAACAGGCCGGCGCGGTGGCGCGGCGGGTCGGTGGTCTTCCGCAGCCGCGGCCCGAGCCTCCCGCGTTTCTCCGCGTCGCGTTTCTCCGCGCCGCGCGCTTCGGCGAGGGCCTCCTCGGTCCGGACGATCAGCAGCTTGCGGTTCGGGAGGCCGGTCAGCCCGTCGTGCAGGGCCTGGTGCTCGCGCCGCACCGACACCGACGCGTTCAGGTACACGGCGATGAACGGCAGGACGATCAGCGGCACGAAGGCGGCGGAGCGGTCCATGGCGATGACCATGAGCGGGGCCAGGCCGAGCAGCGCCAGGTGGACCAGGACCTGGTAGCCGAGGTCGAAGCGGATCGCCTTGATCAGCGAGACGCGCTCGTGCAGTGCGACGGCGGAGCCGACGAGCACGTCGTTGCAGATGAAGTAGACGGTGCCGGCGAGCGCGATGGCGGGCAGGTCGGCGCCGTCGGGCACCCACAGGCCGGTGGGGGTGGCGAGGTCGCCGAACAGGGCGAGGACGAGCTGCGCGGCGGCGAGGCTGAGGGTGTACTGCGCGGCGTTGAAGGCGATCCGGTGCGGGGTGCGGCCGCGGAAGATCCCGCAGGTGATGACGGCGACGGCCTGGAGCGCGGCGGCGATCGGCAGCCCGGCGTACAGCAGCGCCGCGAACGCGAAGGTCGTGGACGTGGTCGCGCCGTTGTTCTCGGTCGAGCCGGGCGTGATGATCGGCCGCAGCTCGCCGAAGATGATGAAGCAGCCGAGGATCCAGAACACCGGCGTGCCGGCGAGCGCGTCGAAGTCGTCGCCGGTCAGCCCGGCGAAGGCGAGGGCGCAGACGGCGACGCCGAGCAGGATGACGACGACGAAGTAGATCCACAACGGGGAGCCACGGCGCGGTGCCGTGTTCCGCGTGTTGTTCGGGTCCTTCATCAACATCCTCGGGGGGCTCCGGGGTCGGTCCCCCGGCACCGGGCGTCCCCGACCTCGGGGGACGCCCCCCGGGTGTTACGTCCGGAGATTCAGGTACAGGTCGTGATGAGAGGGAGGGTACGGCCTTTGCTCAACTTCGCGAAACCATTTGGGTACGTTCCGTTATGCCTGATCCCTACCCGCCCCTCACCGTTGGGTAGTTGAAGTGTACCCCTGAGTAATTCAAACCTGGTGGTGGGGCTTTGACCACGCGGCGTTATTCGTCGGCGCTGACGGTTACGGTCTTGGCCGCATCCGGCCCGTCGGCGAGGAGAACACGGAACCCTTCCTCCGCCAAGACCGGTACGCCCAGTTTGAGAGCTTTGTTGTACTTTGATCCTGGGCTGTCTCCGGCGACCACAAAGCCCGTCTTCTTCGACACCGATCCGGAGACCTTGCCGCCGAGCCGCTGCACCGCCTCGGTCGCCGAGTCGCGGCTGAACCCCTCCAGCGAGCCGGTGATCACCACGGTGACGCCCTCCAGCGGGCGCGGGCCGGCGGCGCCCTCGTCCTGCATCCGGACGCCCGCCGCCCGCCACTTCGCCACGATCTCGCGGTGCCAGTCGACCTCGAACCACGCCCTGATCGACGCGGCGATCGTCGGGCCGACGCCGTCCACCGCCGCCAGCTCCTCCTCGGACGCGGCGGCGATCGCGTCCATCGAGCGCAGCTCGCGGGCGAGGTCCTGCGCGGCCCGGGGCCCCACGTGCCGGATCGACAGCGCCACCAGCACCCGCCACAGCGGCTGCGCCTTCGCCTTCTCCAGCTCGTCGAAGAGGATCTCGACGGTCTTCTTCGACTCGCCCTCCTTGTTGGCGAAGAACGACACGACCTTCGGCTCGCCCGTCTTCGGGTCGATCTTGGACGTGCCCGTCCGCTGGTCCAGGACGAGGCTCCGGATCGGCAGCAGCTCCGCCACGGTCAGGTGGAACAGGTCGCCCTCGTTCCGCACCGGCGGGTCGGCGGGCTCCAGCGGCTGCGTCAGCGCCGTCGCCGCGACATAACCGAGCGCCTCGATGTCGAGCGCGTTGCGGCTCGCCACGAAGAACAGCCGCTCGCGCAGCTGCGCGGGGCAGTACCGGGTGTTCGGGCAGCGGATGTCGGCGTCGCCCTCCTTCTCGTACGCCAGCTCCGTGCCGCACTCGGGGCAGTGCGTGGGCATCTCGAACTCGCGCTCGGAACCGTCGCGCAGCGCGGTCACCGGCGCGACGATCTCGGGGATCACCTCGCCGGCCTTGCGCAGCACGACCGTGTCGCCGATCAGCACGCCCTTGCGCTTGACCTCGCTCGCGTTGTGCAGCGTCGCGCGCTCGACCGTCGACCCGGCGACCTTCACCGGCTCCATCACGCCGTACGGGGTGACGCGTCCCGTCCGGCCGACGCCGACCTTGATGTCGAGCAGCTTGGTGTTGACCTCCTCCGGCGGGTACTTCCACGCGATCGCCCAGCGCGGCGCGCGGCTCGTCGACCCGAGCCGCCGTTGCAGGGAGAACTGGTCGACCTTCACGACGACGCCGTCGATCTCGTAGGCGGTGTCGTGCCGGTCGTCGCCGTACCCGGCGATGTAGGCGCGGACGGCGTCCATCCCGCCGACGACCTCGTACCGGTCGCTGACCGGCAGCCCCCAGCCGCGCATCAGCTCGTAGGTGCCGGACTGGCTCTCGGGCCGCGTCCCGCCGCCGCGCCAGGCCCCGAACCCGTGGACGAGCATGCCGAGCGGCCGTTGCGCGGTGACCCGCGGGTCCTTCTGGCGCAGCGACCCGGCCGCCGCGTTGCGCGGGTTGGCGAACGGCTCCTTGCCCGCCTCGACCTGCGCGGCGTTCACGTGCTCGAAACCCTCGACCGGGAGGAACACCTCGCCGCGGACCTCCAGGACGTCCGGCCAGCCCTCGCCCGCGAGTCGGCCCGGGATGTCGGCGATGGTGCGGACGTTGTTGGTGACGTCCTCGCCGGTGCGCCCGTCGCCGCGGGTCACGCCGCGGACGAGCCGCCCGTTCTCGTACGTCAGCGCGATCGCCAGCCCGTCGATCTTCAGCTCGCACAGGTAGCCGGCGACCTCGCCCGCCTCCCGCAGGACGCGCTCGTCCCACGCCTGGAGCTCCTCGTCGGTCATCGCGTTGTCGAGGCTCTCCATCCGCTCCAGGTGCCGGACGGTCGCGAAGTCGGTGACGATCGGCGCGCCGACCCGCTGCGTCGGCGAGTCGGGCGTGACCAGTTCCGGATGCCGCTCCTCCAGGTCGCGGATCTCGCGCATCCGGGCGTCGTAGTCGGCGTCGGTGAGCGTCGGCTGATCGAGGACGTAGTAGCGGTAGTTGGCCTCGTCGATCTCCTGAGTCAGGTCGAGATGCCGCTGCCGTGCCTCTGCCGGAACCGTATCGCTCATGGTCATGCCCCTATTGTCGCCGTCACCACCGACAATACGAGCCCTCGCCGCGCCCTTGATCAGTCAGCGGCTTCGTAGATCATCCGGGCCGTTTCGCGGCAGTGCCTGAGCGCGGCCCGGACGTGCCGGGGCGACGCGCCGGCCATCCCGCACGCCGGGGTGATCACGACCTGCCGCGCCAACTGCGCGGGCGGGAAGCCGAGCCGCCGCCACAGCCCCCGCACCGGCTCGGCGGTCGCCTGGAGGGACGGCAGGACGGCGTCCGTCGCGCGCACCGCGCCGAGGAACAGGGCCGTCCCCGCGTCGATCGTCTCGCCCACGGCGTCGTCGTCGCGCTTGGGGACCTGACTCAGATCGACGGAGATCGCCTTGGCGCCCGCGCCCCGCAGCAGCGCGTACGGGACGTTCCGCGCGCAGCAGTGCACGATCGGGAACGCGCCCGCCGCGTCGATCACCGTTTTCAGCGTCTCCTCCGCCACGGGCCCCTCGACGGCGCGCAGCCGCGAGAAACCGCTGGCGGTCGGGACCGTCCCGGCGAGCGCGGCGGGCAGGGCGGGCTCGTCGAGCTGGAGCAGGATCTCGGCCGCGGGCAGGCGGCGCCGGACGTCGGAGACATGCGCGGCGACGCCCTCGGCGAGCGAGGCCGCCAGGTCGCGGACGGCGCCCGCGTCCTTGAGCAGCCGGTCGCCGTGCCGCAGCTCGATCGTCGCGGCCAGCGTCCACGGCCCGCACACCTGGATCTTGAACGGGCTGCCGAGCGGAGCTCGTCCGTTGAATGGCGGTGGGTGGGGGCTGGAGGACGGTCTGCCGAGGCCGGCCGCGAGCTCCTCCAGGACGTCCAGGTCACGGGCCAGATGGTCGCGGGACCTGAGCGTGTCGTGGCCCGGCCGGTCCGAGACCCGCCACCCGGACGGCTCGAGATGGATCGGCAGGTCGACCAGCAGCCCGGCCGTCCGTCCGGTGAGGTCGGCGCCGGGCCCGCGCGCGGGCAGCTCCGGAAGGTGCGGCAGCTCGGGCAGCTCGCCGAGCACGACCCGCAGCGCCTCCGCCGCGTCGTCGCCCGGGTACGACCCGATCCCGGTCGCCGTCCCCGCCTGCCACGGATAGCTCGTCGTCACCTGTGGCACCCTATCGGCGCCGCTCGGCGCCGCGATCACGCCTGGCGGGTGAGCGCCGCGTCGGCGATCGTCGCGGACGCGAGCACGCGGTCACCGTCGTAGAGCACGGCCGCCTGCCCCGACGCGACACCGCGGGCGGGGGCGTCCAGCCGGACGCGCAGAAGGTCACCGTCCCGCTCAGCTGTGCACGCGTGGACCTCGCCGTGCGCGCGGAGCTGGACATGGCACCCGAACGGCCCGTCCGGGACGTCGCCCAGCCACACCGGACGCTCGCCGGTGATCTCGTGGACGTCCAGCGAGTCGCGCGGCCCCACCGTCACCGTGTTCGTCACCGGGGAGATGTCCAGGACGTACCGGGGCCGCCCGTCGGACGCGGGCGTGCCGATCCGCAGCCCTTTGCGCTGCCCGATCGTGTACGCGTAGGCGCCGTCGTGCCGTCCGACCTCGTTGCCGTCGGTGTCGACGATCGGGCCGGGCGCCGCGCCGAGCCGCTCGGCGAGGAAACCGCGGGTGTCGCCGTCGGCGATGAAGCAGATGTCGTGGCTGTCGGGCTTGTCGGCGACCTGGAGGCCGCGCCGCGCCGCCTCCCGCCGGATGTCGGCCTTGGACGTGTCGCCGAGCGGGAACAGCGCGTGCGCGAGCTGCTCGGGCGTGCACACGGCCAGGACGTACGACTGGTCCTTGGCGGCGTCGACGCCACGGCGCAGGACGCCGCCGTCCAGCCGCGCGTAGTGGCCGGTGCAGACCGCGTCGAACCCGAGCGCCATCGCGCGGTCGAGCAGCGCCGCGAACTTGATCTTCTCGTTGCAGCGCAGGCACGGGTTCGGGGTGCGTCCCGCCGCGTACTCGCTGACGAAGTCCTCCACCACGTCCTGGTGGAAGCGCTCGGCGAGATCCCACACGTAGAACGGGATGCCGATCACGTCGGCGGCGCGGCGCGCGTCCCTGGAGTCCTCCAGGGTGCAACAGCCGCGGGCGCCCGTCCGGTACGACTGCGGGTTGCTGGACAGGGCCATGTGAACGCCGGTGACCTCGTGCCCGGCCTCGGCGGCACGGGCGGCGGCCACGGCGGAGTCGACGCCGCCGGACATGGCGGCAAGAACGCGAAGAGCCATAACCCTTCGAGGGTACGCGCCACAACCCGCTCCCCCGCCACCGATTTCCGGACCGGGCGGGCGCCGACGGGAAGAGCGTCGCCTCACGTAGGGTTTACGGGACGGGCATGGTCTCGCCGCACGCCCGGCGAGCCCCGCGCCATGCCGGGACAATCCTCCAGCGACCTCATCGGCCCAGGTCATGAGGCGGTTCGGCCACGTGACCACGACAAGGAAGAGACGACAGTTGGGAATCTTCCGTCGTCCGCGCGACACCTCAGCCGCGTCGCCGCCAGCGATCATCGAGTTCTGGGAGTGGTGGGCGCAGGCCCGCCCGACGATCGAGGCGTCCCTGGCCGCGGGCCCCGACCAGCCCGAGGCGGCCGAGCCCGGCGAAGGGCTGTCCGCGGACGCGATCGAGGAGCTGTCCCGCCGCGTCCACAAGATCCATCCCGGGCTGCTGTGGGAGATCGGCGGCGCGGAGGACAAGGCCCCGTCCCTCACCGTGACCGGCGGCGGCAACCCCGAGCTGCGCGGCGTCACCGAACGCTGGGTGCGGCTGGCGCCGTCCGGGGCGGCGGCCGGCGGGTGGCGGTTCCACCCGGCGCGCCAGCCCGACCCGGAGATGCTCGCCCAGGACCTCGTCCTCGGCGACCACGAGTTCGACCTGGAGTACGTCCGGCTCGGCATGCGCGCCGACGCCGACCGGGCCCGCGTCCACCTCACCGCCTACCACCCCGACTTCCTGTTCGTCTCGCAGGAGCAGCAGATGCAGGTCGCGGTGAACGTCCTGCACTGGGCGCTCGGCGAGGACGACGTCGCCCGCTGGGTCGGCGAGGTGACGATCGCGACGGAGGCGCCGATCGACGCGCTGCCTCCGTCGATGCTGCCCTCGGTCATCGAGCAGATCGCCGAGCCGTTCGCCGAGCCCGCCTGGCTGTCCGGCGAGGGCCGCACCCCGCGCGGCCACCCCGCCCACCTCGGCGCCCGGTTCCCGCTGCACCGCCAGGACTACCCGCTCTGCGACCTGCACGTGGCGATCAGCGTCCCGTACGCCAACAGCAACCCCGACCGGCTGCCGGTCGAGCCGTCGGCGGGCGCGCTGCGCGCCTTCGAGAAGAAGCTCACCAAGCTCGGCGACCGCGCCGTCCTCGCCGTCCGCGAGACCGGCGACGGCCTGCGCGTCTTCCACCTCTACGCCGACCCCGACTCCGGCGTCATCTCCGAACTCGACCAATTGGCCGCCGCCTGGTCGGAAGGCAAGGCCAAGGTCGCCTCAACCAACGACCCAGGCTGGAAAGCCCTAACCCCCTACCAGCCGTAACGCCGAGTCTTAGCTGAGACCGGCGCGGCGGGCTCGGGCCACGGCTGGGGCTATGGCGTTGGCCAGGGCCTTGACGTCGGACTCGGTGGACGTGTGGCCGAGGGTGAAGCGCAGCGAGCCGCGGGCGTGTTCGGCGTTGGAGCCCATCGCCGTCAGGACGTGGCTGGGCTGCGACACGCCCGCCGAGCAGGCGGAGCCGGTCGAGCAGGCGATGCCGCGCGCGTCCAGCAGCATGAGCAGCGCGTCGCCCTCGCAGCCGGGGAACGAGAAGTGCGCGTTGCCGGGGAGCCGTTCGGCGGGGTCGCCGTTCAGGACGGCGTCGGGCACGGCCGCGCGGACGGCGTCGATCAGCCGGTCGCGCAGCTCGGTGAGCCGGAGCGCCTCGGCGTCCCGGCGCGCGGCCGTGGCCTGGAC
>JBOHBY010000224.1:0-2457 GCA_050698635.1 Spirillospora sp. | reverse complement strand
CGCATCCCGGCGGCGACGGCGGCGAGCGCCGCGACCAGCGTCAGCGCGAGATACGCCAGGCCCACGTGCGGCGCGCCGCCCTCCACCGCCCGCTGGATGTCGACGGCGTAGGTGGAGAACGTCGTGTACCCGCCGAGGATCCCGACGCCGAGGAAGGGCCGGACGAGCCGGTGGACCTGCCACGTCTCGGTGATCAGCACCATCAGCACGCCGATCAGCAGGCAGCCGGAGACGTTGACCCAGAAGACGACCCAGGGGAAGTCGCCCGGCTCGTACGGGAACGCGTCGCTCAGCCCGTACCGCGCGAGCGCCCCGAGGACGCCGCCCGCCGACACCGCCGCCAGCGTCTCCCACGGGGCGCGCCGAAGCTCCCGGCGCCGCCGCGGCACACGCAGGTCGACATCGGGGTCGACGGGACGTTCGGCCGCGGTCATGAGCACTCCCTACCAGGCAGGGCGACGCGCAAGTCTACCTCCGCCCCGGCTCGCGGCCGCCCGCGCCACGGGCCCGTGTCAGGGGCTCGCGTCAGGGGCCCGTGTCAGGGGCCGATCACCGGGTAGAGGGACTGGATCGAGCGCTCGCCCCCCGTCCTCGACGACCGCTCACGGAGGGAGACGACGCATGACGCTCGCGCGGTCCACCACCCGGCTCAACGACGGACAGACCGAGACGCTGCTCGCGGAGATGAACCGGCTGGCGGAGGACGATCCGCGGCGGGAACGGCTCCGGGCGCGCGTCGTCGACATGCACGGCGGGCTCGTCCGGGGCGTGGCGCGCCGGTACGCCGGCCGCGGCGAACCGCTCGACGACCTCCAGCAGGTCGCCTACCTGGGCCTGGTCAAGGCCATCAACCGGTTCGACCCGAGCGTCGGCGACCGGTTCGCCACCTACGCCTACCCGGTGGTGACCGGGGAGGTGAAGCGGCACTTCCGCGACAAGACGTGGGGCGTGCGGGTGTCGCGGCGCATCCAGGAGCTGCGGCCGGTGCTGCAGCGCACCGTCCAGGAGTTCACCCGCGAGCACGGCCGCTCCCCCACGACCGCGGAGATCGCCGCGCTGATGGAGATCACCGAGGAGGAGACCGTCGAGGTCATCGTCGCCTGCGACGCCTACCGCCCGCTGTCGCTGGAGGCCCCGGCCGACGGGACGCCCGGCGGCGGCACCGGGACGGTCGGTGAGTACCTCGGCGCGGACGACCCGGCGCTGGACGCCCTCATCGACGGCCAGGCCCTCGCCCCGCTGATCGACGATCTCCCCGAGCGCGAGCGGACGATCCTGCTGCTGCGGTTCTTCGGCAACAAGACGCAGACGCAGATCGCCGAGCAGATCGGCCTGTCCCAGATGCACGTGTCGCGGCTGCTCCGCGGCACCCTCGACACGCTCCGCGCCGGGCTCCTCACGGAGCGGTGACGGTCACGGTCCGCGCGTCACGGTCTGGGCAGGGCGCAGCCGTGGCCGAGGACGACATCGCTGTCCTTGCCCAGGCAGCGGGCGAGCAGGTACGTCTGCTGGGCGTAGTGGCTGCCGCGCCGGACGGTGACGTTCCCCTTGCGGTCGACCTCGCACGGGTTGTTGAGCGTGCAGCGTTCGCCGTCGTCGTTGCCGGTGTTGTTGACGGCGACGACGTGGCGGGTGCGGGCGTCGATGACCGGTGATCCGGACGTGCCGTGGATCGTCTCGCATTCGGGCGTGTAGCGGATGGAGTCCTTCCACGTCCAGTCCGCTTCGCGGAGCCGGTACACGGTCGTGTCGATCTTGCAGCCGTAGATCTTCCGCCAGTAGCCGGACACGACCCTGATCCCGGTCCCGTCGTGCGGCCTGGCAGCCGACAGGCGCGGCGCGGCGACGCCGTACCGCTTCTGGATGGCGGCGTACGTGGTGTCCAGCCGGTAGACCGTGACGTCGGTGTCGGTCATGGTCGCGTACTCGATCTTGGTCGCCTGGAGGGTGCCGAGGTCGTTCTGGCCGGTGCGGTCGAGGAGCGTGAACGTCCTGGACGACTCCTCGTCCACGATGACCTCGCCCGCCTTCGGCATCCCCGACTCCAGGCAGTGCCCGTTGGTCAGCACGAGCGCCGCGTCGGTGTCTCGGGACCGCGGCCCACGCACCAGGGAGCCAGAGCAGTTGCCGAGCGCGACGATCCCCGTGAAGTCGACCTCGGCTTTGGCCGACGCGGTGGGCGCGGCGGCGGTGGTTGGGGCGGCGGCGGTGAGCGTTCCGAGGCCCGCCAGTGCGGCGACGGCGAGGGCGACGGCGGCGAGACGTGCGGTCATGCGGATCCCTTTCATCAGTCGACGTCGACCCAGCCGTAGGTGCGTTCGACGGCTTTCTTCCATTCGGCGTAGCCGTGGTGGCGTTGGTCGTTGGTCCAGGTGGGGTTCCAGCGGCGGTCTTGGTTCCAGTTGTTGCGGAGTTCGTCGGTGGTGGTCCAGAAGCCGACGGCCAGGCCGGCGGCGT
>JBOHBY010000223.1:0-7180 GCA_050698635.1 Spirillospora sp. | reverse complement strand
TCCCGGACCATGGTCCGGACGACGGCGCGGACGCGCGGACGCGCCGCGCCTGGCTCGTCCGGGCGCCGGGCGCCGCCGAAGGCGACCTGATCGCCGGGCTGTGGCTGGCCGACGGCGTCTGTTCCCTACCCGCGTCCCGGCTGCGCGACCTGCCGCCCGGTGTTCCGCGCGAGCAGGTCGAAGACGCGGTGAGGGAGGACTATTCCGACACGGGCACGCAGGACCGGGCGCGGCTGGCCGCCGAATACCATGCCTTCCTGTCCCGCATGAGGGAGGACGACGTCGTCGTCACCAACGACGGCAGCGCCATCTACCTCGGCCTGATCGGCGGGAGCCCGTCCTTCGTCAGCAGCGTGGGAGATCGCGCCAACCTGCAACGGCCCGTGCGCTGGCGCAACGCCGACCGGCCCATCGACTACGGCGACCTGCCCGACGAGTTCTCCGTCCTGGTCGGCAACCCGGACGTCTCGATCGTCGAGCTGACCAGGTTCCTGCCGGAACTGGAGAGCCTGCTGGGCGAGGCCGTCGAGATCCCCGAACGGGGGATGACCCTTCCCGACGCGACCGACGACCTCGCCCGCGACCTCCTGGTCGGCCGGGAATGGCTTCAGGAATGCGTCGAGCTGCTCCGCGAACGGCCCCAGCTCATCCTCTACGGGCCGCCCGGCACGGGGAAGACCTACCTGGCACGGCATCTCGCCCGGCACCTGACCTTCGGGCGGCCGGAATGCGTCCAGCTCGTCCAGTTCCATCCCGCCTACTCCTATGAGGACTTCTTCGAGGGATACAGGCCGGCGAAGACCGAGAGCGGAGCCGTCTCGTTCGACCTCGTGCGCGGACCGTTCCGCAGGCTCGTGACCGCCGCCCTCGACCATCCGGGACGGCCCTACGTGCTGATCATCGACGAGATCAACCGCGGCAACCTCGCGAAGATCTTCGGTGAGCTGTACTTCCTGCTGGAGTACCGGGACGAGCTGGTCAACGTGCTGTACGGCGCCGCCGACGACCAGGGCTTCTTCCTGCCGCGCAACGTCATCATCATCGGCACGATGAACACCGCCGACCGGTCCATCGCCCTCGTCGACACGGCCATGCGGCGGCGTTTCTGGTTCACCGAACTCCACCCCGACACACCGCCCGTCCGGGACATGCTCGCGCGCTGGCTGGACCGCGAAGGGCTGCCGGACACGCCCGCGCTGCTCCTCGCCGAGCTCAACGGCCGCATCGAGGACCGTGACTTCAGGGTCGGCCCGTCCTACCTGATGCGGGAGAGCGCCGCCACCGACGCCGGGCTGGAACGAATCTGGCGGACACAGATTCTGCCGTTGCTGGAAGAACACCACTATGGCGACGGCACCGACGTCCCGGGCCGGTACGGGCTGGAGGCGTTGCGGAAGCGGCTTACGTGACCGTCGTCCGGCTCCGGGAGAACGGCCCATGGACCGAACATGAGCTCACGCCGGAACAGGCCACCGCCCTCGCCGCGGCGGGTCTGGCGCGCGTCGCGCCGGGGCCGCGCCCAGGGCTGTGGCGGGTCCGTGACAACGGTCTCGTCGGCGCGGCACGGATCGGCCGAGGCCGGGATCCCATCGAGATCCGCGTCGAGCCCAAGACGCCCATCGACCGGCTCCTGTTCCTGCTCGGCCACGCCCAGAATCCCCGCGGCTGGAGGCAGGAGGAGGTGGACGCCGGCGCGCGGCCCGACCTGCTGCCCGCCCTCGCCCACGCCTTCGCCCGGGCCGCCGAGCGGGCTCTTCGCCAAGGCGTTCTCCTGGGGTACCGCGAAACGGAAGAGGCACTGCCCGTCGTGCGCGGCCGCATACGCATGATCGACCAGATCCGGCGCCGCCATGGCCTCCCCGTGCCGGTCGAGGTGCGCTACGACGACTACACCGCCGACATCCCCGAGAACCGGCTGCTGCTCGCCGCCGCGCATCGGCTGCTCGTCCTGCCGGGTGTCCCACCGGGCACTCGCAGGCTTCTCCGCCACCTACCACTGCGGCTGGACGGAGTCGAACGGCTCGTCCCGGGCCGCCCGCCGCCCGCCTGGACCCCGTCCCGGCTCAACATCCGCTACCACAGCGCGCTCGGGCTGGCGGCCCTCGTCCTGCGGGGCGCGTCCTACGAACTCGACGACGGCACCACCGTCCGGGTGGACGGGCTGATGCTGGAGATGTGGCGGGTCTTCGAGGACTTCGTCTGCACCGCCCTCGCCGAAGCACTGCGGCCTTACGGCGGCACGGTGACGCTCCAGGACGGGCGCCACCATCTCGACCGCGCACGACGGGTGAAGCTCCGGCCCGATCTCCTTCTCACCGACGCCGGCGGGCGTCCTTCGATCGTGGTCGACGTGAAGTACAAGGCCGGAGACACACCCCAAGCGGACCTCTACCAGATCCTTGCCTACTGCACGGCAATGGGGCTCGATCGCGGCTATCTGGTGTATGCGTCGAAGGACGAAACGCTCACGCATATCGTCATCGGCGGTGGCTTTCGAATCGTGGAGAAGGCGCTCGATCTGACGTCGCCTCCCGGCGAACTCCGCACCCAGATCACCGACCTGGCCCACCAGATCGCCGTGGCGGACGCCGTTCCACCCTGATGCGGTCACCACCGGCGTTGGCCGGGGAAGCCCGGGGGCCGACCGCCACGCGAGAACCTCGGGTACGGGAAGCTGAGCCGCGGCCTGCAGATTTCCGGTGCGATGCGGGCCGGGATCGGGACCGACCTGGGCCCGCGGGCCGGAAGCTCTCGCGATGCACTGTCGTTCGCCAGACACGCCAGGCCACGCCGCAGGTACGCGAGCGGGCCCGGGTCGAGGTGGGCGGCCCAGGCGGGGTCGGTCTCACGCCGTAACCAGGCGTAGCAGGCCATCGCGTAGCCGAACTCCCGCTGGGTGAGATGGCCGAGCCGCATCGCGGCGTTGGTGGTGAAGATCCCGAAACCGAAGAACACGGTGAGCAGGCCGGCGAGCCGCTCGCCGTCCTCGCGGTCGGTGGGGACACGGCCCTCGCAGAGGAGCCGGACGCGGGACATCTCGTGCGCGATGATCGCCGTGACGTACTCCGGGTCGGTGGCCTCCGCGACGTCCAGGCCGGTGATCGTCCGGTTCGGCCGGTCGAAGCAATTCTTCCGGGTTCCTGAACATCGCGCTTCGACCGGTCGGTTCCGAAATGGCTCGGCGGCATTCTCTCCCGTTTCAGCCCAGAAAAGGCGACAGACCGTGAATTAGTTAGACAAAGGGGGCGACGATATTCGCACGTGCGACTTTCGTGCGGGAGAGATCCGGGAGTTCAACGGCTGTCCGTGCTGATCCTGTGTTCAGGGGCACAAGTACGCGGATTCTTCGTGCACGGATGGCGACTTCCTGTGACGATCTGTGTGCGGATCAGGGACGACCCGAGTGATCCGCCATTGGCGCCTACTGCGATCCGAGGTGTTCTCGATGTCCATGACGATGCCCCCGGCGGCGGAGTCCGTGCCGCTGCGCTGGCGGCGGTCCTTCCCCGGCGGGGCCGAGCAGGCCCGCGCCGTCCGCCGGTTCGTCGGCTGCCTGCTGGCCGGCTGCCCCTACCTCGACGATGTCCTGCTCGCCGCCGACGAACTCGTCGTCAACGCGCTGCGGCACACCAAGTCCGGGCAGGACGGCGGGTTCTTCGCCGTCGAGATCGTCCAGTGCGGGGGACGGGTCGCGGTCTCCGTGGCCGATCAGGGCGGTCCCGCCGAGCCCACCGCCGTCGACGCCGGTGCGCTCGCCGAGTCCGGCCGTGGCCTGCGCTCCGTCTCGCTCACCGCGGCGAGCTGGGGGTGGCACGGCAACGACCAGGGGCGGACCGTGACCGCCGTCTTCGCGGGGAGCTGGGCCGCGTGAGCGAGCCCGCCGCCTGGACACACCACCAGGTCCACCAGCGCGTCCACGCCGCCATGACCACCGCGATGCGCGCCGACGTCCACGCCATCGACGCGGCGCTCGTCCAGAACGGGATGCTCGACCCCTCCAGCCGTGAGTTCGTCGGCGGGTCGCGACGGCTCGTCCTGGCCTGCACGGCCGCGCTGATGTGCGTGCTCGCCGCGCACCGTCCCGGCCGCGACTCCGCGGGGTCGCCGATCTGCGGGGGCTGCGGCACGCTCGACTGCCGGACATTGCACGGTGTCGCTCACGTTCTCGCCGCCTACACCGTCCAGCAGGGGACGGTCGACCGCGCCGAGGCATGGCGACGCGCGGACGCTCATTTCGCCTGCGGCGGGCTGCCTGTTCCGGTGATCGTCGAGGAGTTCGCGGACGGGTTCGTCACCCGCGCCGTTGACGGTTCCGACCCGCTGCTGATCGTCGACCGGCACACCGGGGCGCTCAGCCGGTGGCCGTCCATGCCCTTCGACGTGCTCGTCCGTGAATACACCGACTACCGTGCGAGCCGATGATGGGAAGGACTTGCTAATGACAGGGAATTCAGCTTGGTGGTGAGTTCGGGGCTCGCCCTGCCATTACGGACCTAGGCCGATGGGGGTGCGCTGACGTGCCTAAACTCGGGTTGATTGTCGGTGCTTTGGCGCGCCTGCCATGATGTGCCCTTCAGTCTGCCGCTCGGGGTTTGGACGAAAGGGTCTGTCCATGGGGGAAGACCATCCGCCGTCGGGCGTCGACGTCACGGTGCCCAACGTTGCTCGGATGTATGACTACTACTTGGGCGGAAAGGACAACTACGCCGCCGACCGGGAGGCCGCGGAGAAGGTCATCGCGGTGATGCCGGGGTCGCCGGTCGGGGCGCGGGCCAACCGGGCGTTCCTGATGCGGGCCGTCCGGTATCTGACCGCCGAGGCGGGGATCACGCAGTTCCTCGATCTCGGTGCGGGGCTGCCGACCCGCAGCAACGTGCACGAGGTGGCGCTGGCGGCGAACCCGGACGCCCGGGTCGTCTACGTCGACTGGGATCCGATGGTCTGCGCGCACAGCCGCGCGCTGATACGGAACCCGGACAACGTCGGCGTCATCGAGGCGGATCTGCGGCGTCCCGACACGATCCTGGAGCACGAGACGACGCGGGAGTTGCTGGACTTCAGCCGTCCGGTGGCGGTGATGCTGGTGTCGATCCTGCACTTTGTGGACGGCTCCGACGATCCCTGGGGCATCGTGGCGCGGTACCGCGACGCGACCGTGCCGGGAAGCCACCTCGTCATCTCCCATCTGACCGGGGACCTGGTGGAGAAGGCGCGGCCCGAGGAGACCGAGCGGGCCAGGGAGATCTACCGCCGCACCGCCAGCCCCGTCCACCTGCGGACGCGGCAGGACATCGGGGACCTGTTCAAGGGCTATGACCTGGTGGATCCGGGGCTCGTGTGGCTGACCGGCTGGCGTCCCGACGAGCCCGACCTGGACGCGTGCCCGGACGTGGTGCGGCTCGGCGCGCCGTCGGCGCCGTCCGGCGGGACGGTCGAGGAGGCGCCCGGTTACGGTGGCCGTATCCCGGTGTACGCGGGCGTGGGCCGCAAGCCCTGACGGTCCCCGCCCTGACCGTGTGGGGAGGCGGGGTGCCGATGGTGGCTGATATCGACCTGTCCAGGGGCGCTTTCTGGGGCGCGCCCTACGCCGATCGTGCTGCGGCGTTCCGGGTGTTGCGGCGGGAGAAGCCGATCGCGTTCTTCGCCGAACCCCGCGTCCGGTGGGCGAAGCAGGGGCCGGGGTTCTACGCGGTGACGCGCCACGCCGACGTCGCGGAGGCCAGCCGGAGGCCGGAGGACTTCTCCAACGCCGAGGGCGTCATGGTGTTCGAGCGGCCGCCGCGATTCGCCGAGCTCTTCGACTCGATGATCAACATGGACGATCCGCGGCATGCCCGGCTGCGCCGGATCGTCTCCAGGGCGTTCACCCCGGGCACGATCCGGCGGCTGGACGGGGAGATCCGCAGGGTGGCGGCCGAGATCGTCGGCGGGCTGCCCCAGCGCGGGACGTTCGATTTCGTCGCGGACGTCGCCGAGAAGCTGCCGCTGACGATCATCTGCCGGATGATGGGCGTCCCGGAGAGCCGGCACCGCTTCGTCGCCGAACGGACCAACGTCATCCTCGGTGCGGGCGACCCCGAATACACCCCGGACAGGACGGAGACCGAGCCCGTCACCCTCCTCACGGCCGCGGCCGAACTCGCGGACATGGTCAAGGAACTGGCGGCGGAACGCGCCGGAGCCCCCGGCGACGACCTGACGTCCCTGCTCGTCAACGCCAACGTCGATGGTGAGAAACTGTCGGCGGGGGAGCTCGGGTCCTTTTTCGGCATCCTGTTGCAGGCCGGTAACGAGACCACCCGTACGGCGATCTCGCACGGGCTCATGCTCCTCACCGAGCATCCCGAGCAGAAACGGATGTGGGCCGGGGACTTCGAACGGTACGCGGCCAGCGCGGCGGACGAGATCGTCCGGGTCGCGTCGCCCGTCATCTACATGAGGCGCACCGCGACCCGCGACTGCGAACTGAACGGCCACCATTTCAAGAAGGGCGACAAACTGCTCCTCTACTACTGGTCGGCCAACCGCGACGAGACCGTGTTCGACGACCCGGACCGGTTCGACATCACCCGGTCACCGAATCCGCATCTCGGTTTCGGGGCCCCTGGACCGCATTACTGCCTGGGCGCGCATCTGGCCCGCAGTGAGGTCGCCGCCATTTTCAGGGAACTGCTCGGCCGCGCGCCCGATGTCCGCGCCGCCGGGCCACCCGACCGGCTGCGCTCGAACTTCCTCAACGGCATCAAACACCTCCCCTGCTCCCTCTCCTGAGCCGCAGAGCCGCGCACAGTGTGACGGCTCCGCTACCCTGTGTCCGGATGGACAATCTGGTGGAGGGACAAGTCGGCGGGCACCTGGTGCAGGCCAGGGACATCAGCGGCGGCGTCACCTTCTACGGCTCACCGGAGCCGGCCACGGCCGCCACCCGGACGCTGCCCAGCGACATCGCGTCCTTCACCGGACGGCACACCGAGATGGAACGCGTCGTCGCGGCCCTCGCGCGGCCGGGGTCCCAGGCGGAGGCGGAGGCGGACGGCACGGGCGTGGTGCCCGTCGTCGTGATCGACGGGATGGCGGGGGCCGGGAAGACCACGTTCGCCGTCCATGCCGCGCACCGGCTGGCCGCGCGGTTCCCCGACGGGCAGATCTTCCTCCGCCTGCACGGGCACTCTCCCGGGCA
>JBOHBY010000222.1:0-5903 GCA_050698635.1 Spirillospora sp. | reverse complement strand
CGGTGGAGACGCGGTCGCGGTAGAGCGCCGACAGCAGGCTGCCGAGCCCGGCGACGCCGAGCGTCCCGCCGGTCTGGCGCAGCGTCTGGACGAGCCCGGACCCGCGTCCGGCCTGGTCGGCGGGGAGGGCGGCGATGACCGCGTCCATCGCCGGGATCATCGTGAGGCCGGTGCCGAGCCCGACGACGACCAGCCAGGGCAGGGTGGCCGCGTAGCCGTCGCCCGCACCGGTGAACGCACCCCAGCCGAAACCGGCCGCCAGCACCAGCAGGCCCAGCACGATCACCGGCTTGTGCCCGAAGCGGGGCGCCGCGCGGTCGGTGGCGAGCGCGCCCGCCATGAGGCCGAGCAGCATCGGGACGAGCCGCAGCCCCGTGCCGAAGGCATCGTTGCCCTGGACGGCCTGCAAATACTGCGGCAGGACGAACAGCACCCCCGCCATCATCAGGTTCGCGGCGACCGCGGCGACCGTCGCCCACACGAACCGGGGATCGCGGAAGAGCGGCATGGGCAGCATGGGCTCGGCCGCACGCCGCTCCCAGAGCACGAAGCCCGCCCCCAGGACGGCCGCCAGCCCCAGCGAACCGAGCACGAGCGCGTCGCCCCAGCCGCGCGCCGGGGCCTCGATGACCCCGTACACGAGCGCGACGATGCCGCCCATCGACAACAGGGCCCCGAACCCGTCGACGCGCGGCGCGGCCGGGTCCTTCGTCTCGGGCAGCAGCAGCGCGACCGCGAGGCCGCCGACGATCACGACCGGCACGTTGATCAGGAAGATCGAGCCCCACCAGAAGTTCTCCAGCAGCCAGCCGCCGAGCAGCGGGCCGAGCGGGAGCCCGAGCGCGGTGGACGCCGACCAGATCGCGACGGCCCGGGTCCGCTCCTCCGGCGGGAAGATCGCGGGCAGCATCGACATGGACAGCGGCGTCACGATCGCGGCGCCGAGGCCCATCAGCGCGCGGGCGGCGATGACACCCGCGGTGCCGTCCGCGAGCGCGCCGGCGAGGGACGCCGCGCCGAAGATCCCGAGCCCGGCGAGCAGCAGCCGTTTCCGGCCGAACCGGTCGCCGAGCAGCCCCGCCGGGAGCAGCAGCGCGCCGAAGACCAGCAGGTAGGAGTCGACGATCCACTGGAGTTCGCTGGTGCTCGCGTCCAGCTCCTCCGACAGCGTGGTCAGCGCCACGTTGAGGATCGTCATGTCGAATCCGAGCGCGAGCATGCTGAGCGCCAGTGCCGCCAGCCCGAACCAGCGCCGCCGGTATCCCACCGCCATGGGGGTTACCTCCATTTGATGTGATCTCGTCAATGAGAGTAACTCCTAAATGCCGGTAAATGCCAATGAGAGGGGATGCTGGCGCTGGCGGATCAAGCGCTGTAATTTTGATTACATGAGTACGAGTGAAGCGGTGGAAGAGCTCCGCGGCTGGTTCTCCGGACGGCTCCCCGACGACTGGTTCGAGGGCCCGCCGGACGTCCTGCTCGACCGCGAGGAGGTCAGCGTCGTCGGCCGCCTTCCCGAGCCGTCCGCCCTCACCGAGGCGCCGGAGGCGTCCCGTCCGTCGGACGCGGAGCGGGCCGGCGCGATCGCCGGTCACATCCAGCGCTTCCGCGAGGAGACCCGCGAGCGGCGCATGGGCATCGCCCGCGAGGCCGAGATGCGCTTCGGCCACCGGGTCTCGTGGGGCGTCGAGTGCGGCGGCGAACAGGAGATGTTCACGACCCTGTCGGTGCCCGTCATGACCCGGCTGCGGCAGCCAGAACGGCGCGTCCTGGACACCCTCGTCGAGGCCGGTGTCGCCCGCAGCCGCAGCGACGCGCTCGCCTGGTGCGTGCGGCTCGTCGGCAAGAACACCGACGAGTGGCTGTCGGAGCTGCGCACCGCGCTGCAGCACGTCGAGCGCGCCCGCGCCGCCGGCCCCCAGGCCTGAGCCCCGCACCCGCGGTGCCGGCCCCCCGGCGGGGGCGGGTCCGGCTTATTACCCGATCTCAATGATCATTGGGTGTGATCATGGTGCTGACCTCGCCTAATGTGCCTTCAAAGCGAGCCTGGAGGCGAGGGGTGGTGGTCGGGTGGCGTACGGGCTGCGCTGCCTGGACGGCTGCGTCCTCACCGTGGTGCCGATCGCCTCGCTCGACCGCGGCGGAACCCCGTTCGAGGTCACGCTGGAGCTGTGGCGCGACGGCGACCCGTTCGGCGCCGTGGGGGAGCGGTGCGGGTACTTCCTGGCCGGTCTCGCCGGGCAGGTGGCCGAGGCGAGGGCCGACGGGTCCCCGCAGGCGGCCCGCTGGCCCGACCCCGACGACCGGTTCCCCAAACCGCCCGCGGGCGCCGGAGCGGTCCGCGAACCCGAGCTGTTCTCCTTCCGCTACCGTGATCGCGGCGATGTGGTGAGCACCGGCGAGCTGCGGTGCGCGCTGCGGACGTCCTCGATGTGGGTCGGCCGCCAGCAGTCCGCCGCCGGACGGTGGCGGGTCGCGCGGCGGGCCGTCATCGAGGCGTGGGGCGCGAGCGGCCGGGGCGTCCGCGCCGTCCTCACCTCCGCCGACCTCGCCCGATTCCTCACGGGGTTCCTCACCGACGCCGCCCAAGCGGTTCCGGGGGGTGTGGGCGGTCGTTTGCCGGAGGTCGGGCGGCCGGAGGCGGACGAACGGGCGGGCAGGAACGTTCCACGCATTAGCCTGACATGACGGGAACGGTGAGATAAGTAGCGCCGTCGGGCCATAATTGAGCGTTTTCCCGCCAGGGACGGCCGCTCGAAGGGAAGCCCATATGGGGGTTCGGCGTACGGAGGAGCCACGCGCGCGGATGCCGCGCGGTATGCGGAACGCGGGCGGGCGGCTGGGCTCCGTCATCCGCGGCAGTGGCCCGTACGCGGCCTTCCGAGACGCCGTCTACCGGATGTACGAGCACCGGGTCGAGGCGTCGCTCCCGAAGGACGTCACCCCCCGGCACGTCGGCGTGATCCTGGACGGGAACCGCCGCTGGGCCAGGTCGCTGGGCATCGCCGACGTCAACACCGGGCACCAGCGCGGCGCCCAGAAGATCTCCGAGCTGCTCCAGTGGAGCGCGGAGGCGGGGGTCGAGCACGTCACGCTGTGGCTGCTGTCCACCGACAACCTGAACCGCCCGGCCGCCGAACTCGACCCGCTGCTGGAGATCATCGAGAACACCGTCGTGCGGCTCGCCTCCGACGGCTGGCACGTCAAGCCCGTCGGCGCCCTCGACCTTTTGCCCGATAAGACCGCACGTGTCCTGAAAGACGCGGGTGAGGCCACATCGGACGCACCCGGCCTGATTGTGAACGTCGCGGTTGGGTATGGGGGTAGGCGTGAGATCGCTGATGCGGTGCGCTCACTGCTCATCGAGCAGGCGAGCCGTGGCACCAGCATCGAGGAACTCGCCGAGATCCTCGACGTGGAGCACATCGCGGAGCATCTCTACACGCGCGGCCAGCCGGATCCGGACCTGGTCATCCGCACCTCGGGGGAGCAGCGTCTCTCCGGCTTCATGCTCTGGCAGAGCGCCCACTCGGAGTTCCACTTCTGCGAGGTCCACTGGCCGGACTTCCGCAAGGTCGACTTCCTCCGGGCCATGCGCTCCTACGCCGCGCGGCACCGGCGCTACGGTACCTGACGGTCACACCGCGCCCGACGGGGACACAGCACCTGACGGGCACACCGCGGCCCCCACCGCCCGCGCGGCGGACCGGCGCGCCACCGGTACGTTCCCCATGATCAGGGAGATCGAGTGGCCACAACCTCCGCGCGCCGTCCCAGCTCGTCCGGGATCGCTTCCGGGACGGTCCCCGTCCCGGACCGGCGCACGTACGTCCTCGACACCAGCGTCCTGCTCGCCGACCCGGGGGCGCTGACCCGGTTCGCCGAGCACGAGGTCGTACTCCCCATCGTCGTCATCTCCGAGCTGGAGGCCAAGCGCCACCACCCCGAGCTCGGATACTTCGCCCGGCAGGCCCTGCGCATGCTGGACGACCTGCGGCTGCTGCACGGCCGCCTGGACGAGCCCGTCTCCGTGGAGCCCGTGTCGGCCGCCGGCCCGCTCGGCGACCAGGGCGGAACGCTCCGCGTCGAGCTGAACCACGCCGACCCGAGCGTCCTGCCGGACGGGTTCCGGCTCGGTGACAACGACACCCGCATCCTGTCGGTCGCGGCGTGGCTCGCGCACGAGGGGCACGACGTCGTCCTGGTCTCCAAGGACCTGCCGATGCGGGTGAAGGCGTCCGCGGTCGGCCTCACCGCCGAGGAGTACCGGGCGGAGCTGGCCGTCGTCGAGTCGGGCTGGACCGGCATGCGGGAGCTGGAGGTCACGGCCGGGGCCGTCGAGGAGCTGTACGAGTCGGGGACCGCCGACATCGAGGAGGCCAGGGACCTGCCCTGCCACACGGGCCTGCGGCTGCTGTCGGAGCGCGGCTCGGCCCTCGGCCGGACGCAGCCGGACAAGTCGGTGCGGCTGGTGCGCGGCGACCGGGAGGTGTTCGGGCTGCGCGGCCGGTCCGCGGAGCAGCGGATCGCGCTGGACCTGCTGATGGACGAGAACGTCGGCATCGTCTCGCTCGGCGGGCGGGCCGGTACCGGCAAGTCGGCCCTGGCGCTGTGCGCGGGCCTGGAGGCGGTGATGGAGCGCCGGCAGCACCGCAAGGTCGTGGTGTTCCGCCCCCTGTACGCGGTCGGCGGCCAGGAGCTCGGCTACCTGCCGGGCTCGGAGAACGAGAAGATGTCGCCGTGGGCGCAGGCCGTCTACGACACCCTGTCGGCGGTGACGACACCGGACGTCATCGACGAAGTGGTGGACCGTGACATGTTGGAGGTCCTGCCGCTCACCCACATCCGGGGCCGGTCGCTGCACGACGCGTTCGTGATCGTGGACGAGGCCCAGTCGCTGGAGCGCGGCGTCCTGCTGACCGTGCTGTCGCGGATCGGCGCGGGGTCGCGGGTCATCCTCACCCACGACGTGGCGCAGCGCGACAACCTGCGGGTCGGACGGCACGACGGCGTCGCGGCCGTGGTGGAGAAGCTCAAGGGGCATCCGCTGTTCGCGCACGTCACGCTGACGCGGTCGGAGCGTTCGCCGATCGCCGCGCTGGTGACCGACATGCTCGGCGACGTCGTCGGCTGACAGGGACGCGAGGTCACCGGGCACCGTGAACCCCGGCGGTACGTCGCGTGCGGCCGCCGGGGTTCGCGCTTCTCCGAACGTGCTGAAAACGAGCTACGGAAAGTGATCGCTAAACGCCGCACCGTGGAGTTGTGAGGAAGGTCACATGTCCCTCCTGCGTGTGCGAGAATCCCTGGTCCCGTGGCGGTTTCGGTAGATCGCACGGCCAGTTGACAACCGTCCCAGCCGCAGCTTTCGTCTCGTTTCGGTTGCGGAGCATCCCTCGGCCTCAGGCATTGTGTCTCCCCGTAAGCACCCCCCGAACGGTGCCGGACCGGAGCGCGTCCCCTCTAGACGCGCGCGACGGGCACGGCGCCGACCCGGGTCCGGGGCCGCCGGGACCTCCTGGCGATCCGACGGGCCAGGGGTGAAGCAGTTCGGGCGCGTGTCCATGCGCGTGCGACCGTCGGAAGGACCGCCTTGTACGGAGACCGTCCAGGGTCCCCTAGGCGAGACGAACGACAGAACTTTGACCCCGGCGAGCCGTGGACGCCCGCGGCCGCCCCTCCCGCCCCGGCCCCCCAGATCCCGATCCAGGCGACCGGCGCGACCGGCGCGTTCGGCACGCCGCCCGTGGAGCCCGGCCCGTCCGGCCCTATGCAGGCGCCGCATGACGACGACGTGAAGGTCGCCGGCAGCGCCCACGCCGAAGTCGGTGCGCCCGCCGGTGACACGCTCGGCTTCCAGGCCGTCGCGCCCGAGCCGCTGCGCACCGGCGTGTCCGCCGGGG
>JBOHBY010000221.1:0-1889 GCA_050698635.1 Spirillospora sp. | reverse complement strand
GCCCGCGGCGGTGGACGCCGCCGCCCGCGACATCATCGCCGCCGCCGGGCACGCCGCGGACTTCTTCCACCGCACCGGCCATGGCATCGGCCTGGAGTCCCACGAGGACCCCTACATCGTCTCGGGCAACCTGGAGCCGCTGGAGCCCGGCATGGCGTTCTCGATCGAGCCGGGCATCTACCCCGGCCCCCACGGCGCCCGTATCGAGGACATAGTCGTCTGCACCGACAACGGCTACGACCCCATGAACGTCACCACCCGCGCCCTGGTCATCGTCGACTGACCGATCCGAGGACGCTCGCGCCGCCGGGCCCGGCACCGGGCCCGGCGGGTACGGCCGGTGCGGCCGGTCAGCTGCTCTTGTGGAGGTCGGTCACCGTGTCCTGGGGGCTGGGGAGTCCGATCGCGAGGCCGCTGGCCGGGTCGAAGAAGTGCAGGCGGCGGGTGTCGACCGCGAGGTCGACGTGCTGGCCGGGGCGGACGCGGGAGCGGGAGTTGACGCGGGCCGTCCACAGGGCGCGGTTGTCGGTGAGGGGGATCGCCATGTCGCCGTCGCCCTCGGCGGCGTCGTCGGCGAGGTCGGCGGTGTCCTTGTGCTCGACCGGCGGGGCGTCGATGGTGAAGATCACGTTGATCTCGCTGCCGAGCTCCTCGGTCACGCTGCTGCGGACGGCCATCGGCGCCCAGTCGGTGCTGGCGTGCGCGGCGTCCTCGAAGTCGGAGGGGCGGATGCCGAGGATGATCTGGCGGCCGACGTAGTCGCGCAGGCCGGGTTTGTCGGCGAGGACCGAGGCCGGGACGGGCAGCGTGTACCCGGCGAAGGTGACCTGCGCGCCGCCGTCGGTGGCGGTGAGGCCGGCGGAGACGAAGTTCATCGCCGGGGAGCCGATGAAGCCCGCCACGAACAGGTTGACGGGGTTGTCGAACAGCCGCTGCGGCGTGTCGACCTGCTGGAGGCGTCCCTCGCGCAGCACGCAGACCCGCGACCCGAGCGTCATCGCCTCGACCTGGTCGTGGGTGACGTAGACGGTGGTGACGCCGAGCCGCTCGTGCAACTGGCTGAGGGAGGCGCGCATGGACACGCGGAGCTTGGCGTCCAGGTTGGACAGCGGCTCGTCCATCAGGAACGCCTGCGGCTGCCGGACGATCGCGCGGCCCATCGCGACGCGCTGGCGCTGCCCGCCCGACAGCGCGGCGGGCTTGCGGGACAGGAACTGCTCCAGGCCGAGCATCTTGGCGGCCTCGTGGACCTTCTGCTTGATCTCCGCCTTCGGCGTGCCGCGCAGTTTGAGGCCGAACGCGAGGTTCTGCTCGACGGTCATATGCGGGTAGAGGGCGTAGTTCTGGAAGACCATCGCGATGTCGCGGTCCTTGGGCGCGAGGTCGTTGACGACCTGCTCGCCGATGGAGATCTTCCCGCCGGTGATCTCCTCAAGGCCGGCGATCATCCGCAGCGCGGTGGACTTGCCGCAGCCGGACGGGCCGACCAGCACCATGAACTCGCCGTCGCGGATCTCCAGGTCAAGGCCGTCGACGGCCATGACGCCGCCGGAGTACACCTTGTCGACCTTGTCCAGCACGATCCTGGCCATCCAGAACCCCCTCTTGGAAACGTTTCCATAGCCCCCTGCCAAGCAGGGGTTTTACTCGGTAGCTGGAGTAAACATCATGGAAACGTTTCCATGGGAGGGATGAAGGTGAGAAGATGATCTCAAACCCGCCGAAAGGACGATCCAGGCATGACGGACAGGCGGCCGGCGACGGTCAAGGACGTCGCGGCCTCGGCGGGCGTCGGCATCGCGACCGTGTCGCGCGTGTTCTCCGGGACCGGCTCGGTCAGCGCCGCCACCCGCGACCGCGTGCTGGCCGCCGCCCGCGCGCTGGACTAC
>JBOHBY010000220.1:0-4335 GCA_050698635.1 Spirillospora sp. | reverse complement strand
CCCCCCCTTTTTTAATTATCCGGCCACCACCTATATATAAATTTATATTTTGGTCGGCTGCGTCTTTTGTTTATATTACACTTTTCTGTAACTTGGCGCCGAGCAGCGCGCCGCGGCGGGAGGGGGCGGAGGGGGCGGGGGGCTTGTCCAGGGTGGTCCGATCCGTCATGGGGCTGGCCCTTCCAGGGATTCGGCTTTCCGTCAGCGTAAGGATTGTTCAACAATCCAGCAATCCCCTTGTTGAGGTATTTTCGTGCCGGGCGATACCCTGGCGTTCCACACACGTTTCGCGGCGGGGCGCGCTCCGTCGTGCCTAGGGGCCTAGGGAAGGACACCGATGACGGTGCGGGAGTCGTGGCTCGACGAGATCGCGGCGGCGCGGGACGGCATGGACCGGTCGAGCACCGCGGCCCGGGTCGCCGACCTGTTCCGCGAGAAGATCGCCGACGGGCTGCTCGTCCCGGGGACGCGGCTGTCGGACGACAAGCTCGCCGCCGTCATGGGGGTGTCGCGCAACACGATGCGCGAGGCGTTCCAGATGCTCGTCAAGGAACGGCTGCTCGTGCACGAGTTCAACCGCGGCGTCTTCGTGAGCCGCGTGCCCGCCGACGCCCTCGCCGACCTCTACCGGATCCGGCGCATCCTGGAGTGCGAGGGCGTGCGCAGCGCTTCGGGCGCCACCGGCGACGCGCTCGGCCGGGTGGAGGCCGCCGTCCAGGAGGGCGAGCACGCCGCCGCGATGGGGAACTGGGCGGACGTCGGCACCGCCGACATCAAGTTCCACAAGGCCCTCGCCGCCCTGATGGACAGCCCGCGGGTGGACGAGATGATCGGGCACCTGCTCGTCGAGATGCGGCTGGTCTTCCACGAGATGGGCTCGCCGCGCGAGTTCCACGAGCCCTACCTCGCCCGCAACCGCCGCCTCTACGACCTGATGGCCGTGGGCGACTTCACGGCCGCCGAACAGGAGCTCCGCTCGTACCTGGACGACGCGGAGTCCCAGCTCACCAAGGCGTACCGCGAGAAGGAGCAACCCGCGTAACCCCTGAGGGACACTTAGGCCCGGTGCCCGGTGCCCGGTGCCCGGTGCCCGGGGATCAGGGGGCGTAGTTCATGACGTGGTCGTGGAGGAGTTGCGGGGCCAGCGGGTCGCGGCGGCGGAACGCGTCGATCAGCTCCGCGTGCTCGGCCGACTTGGAGTAGATCTCCGTGTGGTGCAGGCGGAGGGACAGGGTCGTCCACAGCTCGATGCCGAGCCCCTCCCAGACCGACACCAGCAGCCGGTTCCCGGCCGACTCGACGATCGCGCGGTGGAAGGCGATGCTGAGGCGCATCTGCTCGGGCAGGTCGCCGTCGCGCGCCGCCTTGCCGAGCAGGCGGTTGTGCTCCTCCAGCGCGTCCAGGCAGGCGGCGTCCAGGCAGCCGGACAGGGCGGGCAGCGCCAGCTCGACGGCCGTCCGCTCCAGGCCGGCGCGGACGGGGAAGATCTCGGCGAGGTCCCGCTCGGTGAACTCGCGGACGCGGGCGCCCCGGTTCGGCAGCGACTCGATCAGCCGCTCGGCCTCGAGCTGGCGCAGCGCCTCGCGGACGGGCCCCTGGCTGACGCCGAGTTCGGCGGCGATACGGCGCTCGACGACGCGTTCGCCTGGCTGCCAGCGTCCGGAGCTGATGCCGTCCACGATGAACTCGCGGATCTGACCTGCGAGTCCGGTGCGGAGCAGTTGTGCGGGGATCGGCGCGTTCACGACATCACATGTTAGACGGAGCGTCGGTAAGTGACGCTTGACGGATACAATATGATCGATCATAGATCAATGATGATCGGTGAGCGTCGTGGCGATCCTACGGCGTCGCCCCCGGACAGAGGAAGATCGCCGATGGCTGAGACTATGCGATCCGCCGGGAGGGCCGCTCCGGCCCGCGCCCGGAGAACGACCGGCACGAAGACCCCCCGGTCGAAGACCGCCGCGACGCCGCCGCCGCCGAAGCCGGCCGACGCCGAGACGCTCGTCGGCTACTACCGGCAGATGCTGCTGATCAGGCGGTTCGAGGAGCGGGCGGCCCGCGCCTACACCGAGGCCAAGATCGGCGGCTACTGCCATCTGAACCTCGGCGAGGAGGCCACGGTCGTCGGGCTGATGGCCGCGCTGCGCCCGTCCGACTACCTGTTCACCAACTACCGCGAGCACGGTTATGCCCTGGCCAAAGGCTTCACTGCGGTTGCCGGGGGGAGTGGGGGGTCGTCCCCCCGCAAGCAGATCGGCGCCGACCGGGTCATGGCCGAGTTGTACGGACGGTCGACGGGCGTGTCGAAGGGCTGGGGCGGGTCGATGCACCTGTTCGACGCCGAGGCCCGGCTGCTCGGCGGCTACGGCATCGTCGGCGGCCAGCTCCCGCTCGCCACGGGCGCGGCGCTCGCCGTGTCCTACAAGGGCGGCGACGACGTCGTCATGTGCCACATGGGCGACGGCACCGCCGCGATCGGCGCGTTCCACGAGTCGCTGAACATCGCCGGCCTCTGGGACCTGCCGATCGTCTTCGTCGTGATCAACAACGGGCTCGGGATGGGCACGACCGTGGAGAACTCGTCCGCCGAGCCCGAGCTGTACCGGCGCGGCGCCGCGTACCGGATGGAGAGCGCCCGGGCGGACGGCACCGACGTGGTCGCCGTCCGGGACGCCGCGCTCGTCGCCGTGGAACGCGCCCGCGCCGAGAGCAAGCCGTACCTGCTGGAGACGACGAGCCCACGGCTGAAGGGCCACTCGGTCGTCGACCCGGCCCGCTACCGGTCCAAGGAGGAGAAGGAGGCCCTCAAGGTCGCCGACCCGCTGGCCCGGATGGCGCTGGACCTGGAGGAGGCCGGGATCCTCTCCCACGACGACCGCGACAAGCTCGACGCCGAGGTCACCGCCGAGATCGACGCCGCCGCCGCGTTCGCCGACCAGAGCCCCGCCCCCGACGTGTCGACGCTGTTCGACTACACCTACGCCACCCCCGTCCCGGGCGAGCTCCGCCGCCTGCCCGCCGACCCGGTATTCCGTTCCTGAGAGGCACCCCCATGGCAACCGTGACCTACCGCCAGGCCCTCCGGGACACCCTCCGCGCCGAGATGCTCCGCGACGAGAACGTCTTCCTGATGGGCGAGGAGATCGGGCTCTTCGAGGGCTCGTACAAGATCACCGAAGGGCTGCTGAAGGAGTTCGGGCCGCGCCGCGTCCGCGACACCCCGATCGCCGAGGAGGGCTTCGTCGGCGCCGCGATCGGCGCCGCGATGCTCGGCCTGCGCCCCGTCGTGGAGATCATGACGATCAACTTCTCGCTGCTGGCGCTGGACCAGATCGTCAACCACGCCGCGAAGATCTACGGCATGTTCGGCGGGCAGGCGAGCGTCCCGATGGTGATCCGCACGCCGGGCGGCGGCGGGCAGCAGCTCGGCGCCACCCACTCGCAGAACGTCGAGCTGTTCTACTCGTTCATCCCCGGGCTGAAGGTCGTCGCGCCGAGCACCCCGGCCGAGGCGTCGGCGATGCTCAAGGCCGCGATCCGCGACGGCGACCCGGTGCTGTTCCTGGAGAACCTCGCCCTCTACAACACCAAGGGCGAGCTGCCCGCCGAGATCGCCGACATCGAGCCCGCCGAGATCGGGCGCGCCGGTGTCACCCGTCCCGGCACCGACGTCACGATCATCGGGTACTCGCGGATGGCCCGGGTCGCCGGTGAGGTCGCCGAGACCCTCGCCGGCGAGGGGATCTCCGCCGAGGTCGTCGACCTGCGCAGCCTGCGTCCGCTCGACCGGGCGACGATCGTCGAGTCCGTCCGCAGGACGGGCTGCGCCGTCGTCGCCGAGGACGACTGGCTCACCTACGGCATCGGCGCCGAGATCGCCGCGACGATCCAGGAGGGGGCGTTCGACTGGCTGGACGCACCCGTCCGGCGGGTCGCGATGGCCGAGGTGCCCCTCCCCTACGCCAAGTCCCTGGAGACGGCGGCGCTGCCGTCCGCCGAATCCCTGCTCACCGCCGTCCGCGACACGCTCCGCGCGACCGGCCGTCCGGTTCTGGAGCCGACCTCATGACCGACATCCTCATGCCCCGCCTCTCCGACACGATGGAGGAGGGCGTCATCAGTTCCTGGCAGAAGCAGCCGGGGGACGAGGTCGCGGTCGGCGATGTCATCGTCGACATCGAGACCGACAAGGCGGTCATGGAGTACGAGGCGTACGAGGCCGGGGTCCTGGAGAAGATCCTGGTCGCCGAGGGCGAGACCGCCGCGATCGGCGCCCCGATCGCCGTGCTCACCCCAGCGAACGGCGCGAGCCCCGCCCCCGCCCCGGCT
>JBOHBY010000219.1:0-1819 GCA_050698635.1 Spirillospora sp. | reverse complement strand
GAGCGTGACCGGGTCGGGGACGGGCCCGTCGGCGCGGACGACCGCCAGGTCCGACAGCGGATCGGTGCCGACCACGGTGAACGGGGCGGTCGCGCCACCGGCGAACGCGACCTGCCCGCCGGACGCGCCGCCGACCACGTGCGCGTTGGTGAGCAGGAACCCGTCGCCGGTGAACGCGACCGCCGAGCCCGAGCCGTCACCGCGCGGATGCCGGACGTGCAGCGCCGCGACGCGCGGGGTCAGCTCGCGGGCGACGGCCGACACGATCCGCGAGTAGGCGTCCAGCGGCCCGTCCAGCGGCGCCCCGTCCTGTGCGCTCTCCCGCGCGTCTTCGTGCGCGCTGTCGTGGGGGTCGGAGACCATCGCACCTCCCGGATGATTACATCGTTACACGGCAACCATCGGAGGGGAAGGCGTGTTCCCGCGCCGGCGAACGGGCGCGGCGGACGGGCGCGGCGGACGTCACGGCCCGGGCGGGGGCATCTCGTCGCGCAGGATGCTGTACAGGGCCTCGTCGTGGTAGCGGCCGCCGAAGAAGGCGCTGGCGCGCATCACGCCTTCGAGGGTGAACCCGGCCTTCTCCAGGGCGCGCCGTTCGGCGGCGTTGTCCACGTCGGTCCCGGCCTGGATCCGGTGCGCGAGCGTGCAGGCGAACAGGTACTCCACCAGCAGCCGCTGCGCCCGGCTCCCGGCTCCCGGACCCGCGCCCGCCGGCCTCGGGCATCAGCGAGATCCCGATGCTCCAACACCACGCCGCACCGGCCAGCACCACTCCTCGGCCACCGGCCGCAGCCGCACCTGATCGTCCACGGGGCTCACCGTAGGCACCGCCGCGCCCCGGCCACCACCCGGTTTCGCCGTCCGCCCATTTCGCCGTCAGCCCTGTCGATCCGGCGCGGCGCCGTAGGGTGCGGGCATGCACATCGCCCCGGGGACGGCCGCCGAACCGGTCGTGGTCGAACGCGCCGACGGTGTCGGCGGCGAACTGGTGCTGCGCCGCGCCGGCGCCGACTACGAGATCATCAGCAACGGCGTGTTCCTCATGGACACCCGCAACGGCGAGTCCGAACGCCTCCTGGTCCGCGCCGCACTTGAGACCGCCGCCCTGGACGGGCGGGCGGGGCCGGTGCGGGTGCTGATCGGAGGGCTCGGGGTCGGGTTCTCGCTGGCCGAGGCCCTCACCCGGCCGCACGTCGCGCACGTCACCGTCGTCGAACGCGAACCCGCCGTGATCGCCTGGCACCGGACCGTCCTGCGGCCCTGGTCCCGGGGCGCGCTGGACGACCCCCGCGTCACCGTCGAGAACACCGACCTGCTCGACGTCCTCAACACGCCGGCCCCCGGCCCGGACCGGCGGTTCGACGCGCTGTGCCTGGACATCGACAACGGCCCCGGCTGGACCGTCACCCCCGGCAACGCCCGCCTCTACGCCCCCACCGGCCTCGACCTGCTCACCGCCCGCCTCACCCCCGGCGGGACGCTCGCGGTGTGGAGCGCGAACACCGCCCCGGAGTTCGAGGCGCTCCTGCGGACCCGGTTCGCCCGCGTCGACGCGCGCCCCGTGCCGGTCCCACGCGGCGAACCCGACGTCATCTACCTGGCACGAAACCCGCGGCGACGGCCGCACGGCGCATGACCGGCGCCGAACCCGCGGCCCCGGATCCACGACCCACCTGATCGGTCCACGGTCACCGGTTCGCTAGGTTTCGACCTGACACCACACGTTTGGGAGGATCCGTGGCCACAGCCCACGCAGCCCGGCGGCGACCCGCCGTCCTGGGCGACCTGCTGCCCGGCGCCCTGGCCCGCGACGCCGCGC
>JBOHBY010000218.1:0-3277 GCA_050698635.1 Spirillospora sp. | reverse complement strand
GGGACGAACCGGTCGGAAATGTCCCCTACGATCGGCTCGTACCCGCCGCGGGTCCACGGCGAGGTGTCCAGGCACCACAATGGCCGGGGAGGGTCTGCCGTATGTCACTTCTCGCCGTCGAGCCGTTCCTGCCCTGGGCACAGGACGGAACCCCCGAGTCCGCCTGCGGGGACCGCACGCCCACCACCTCGTGCCGGCTCGTCTGGAACGTCTCGCACAACACCGGGTTCACCAAGTTCTTCTCGACCTGGCTCGACGGGCCCCTCACCACCCTCTTCTGGATCGTCGTCACGTTCGCCGTCGCGCTGATCCTGAAGAGCATCGCGCACCGCATGATCACCAGGGTGACGGCGCGGATGGGCGAGGGCACGATGATGACCGAACGGGCCAAGGAACGGTCCCGGACGGCCTTCGAGGGCAGTACCACCCTGCTCAGCCAGCGGCGGGCGCAGCGCGCGAAGACGCTCGACTCGGTGCTGCGCTCCATCGCGTCCGTCCTGATCATGGGGACGGCGGCGTTCAGCATCCTCGGCTCGCTCGGGCTGAACCTCGCGCCGATCCTGGCCAGCGCGAGCGTCATCGGCGTCGCGGTCGGCTTCGGCGCGCAGAACATCGTCAAGGACCTGCTCGCCGGGCTGTTCATGCTCCTGGAGGACCAGTACGGCGTCGGCGACTTCATCGACGTCGGCACCGCCGCGGGGACGGTCGAGGCCGTGACGCTGCGGGTCACCCGGATGCGGGACGTGAACGGCGTCGTCTGGTACGTCCCGAACGGCGAGATCAAGAAGGTCGGGAACGAGTCGCAGAACTGGGGCCGGGCCGTCCTGGACATCCCCGTCGACATCCACGAGGACACCGAGAAGGTCAAGGAGATCCTGCAGGCCACCGCCGACGAGATGGCCGCCGACGAGCGCTGGAAGGAGCTCGTCCTGGAGGCGCCCTCGGTGTGGGGGGTGCAGGCGCTCGCCGGTGACGCCCTCGTGATCCGCGTCGTGCTGAAGACGGCGCCGGGCAAACAGGGCGACATCGCCCGCGAGCTGCGCGAACGCGTCAAGCGGGCGTTCGACGAGGCGGGCGTCACGGTCGCCACCCCCGCCACCCCCTGAGGGATCGCCGTCCTCGGATGGATCGCCCGCCCGTAACGGATCATGGTCTGGAGAGCGGTGGCTCTCACATAGGGTGGGAGGCGCTATGACGGAAAAGGTGACCTTCTATGAGGCGGTCGGCGGCGAGGAGACCTTCCACCGGCTGGTGCACCGCTTCTACCAGGGTGTCGCGGACGACCCCGACCTTCGCGCCCTCTACCCCGAAGAAGATCTCGGGCCCGCCGAGGAGCGGCTGCGGCTGTTCCTGATCCAGTACTGGGGCGGTCCGACGACCTACAGTCAGCGGCGCGGGCATCCCAGGCTGCGGATGCGGCACGTCCCGTTCGTCATCGGCATGGCCGAGCGGGACGCGTGGCTGCGGCACATGCGCGACGCGGTCGACGAGCTTGAGCTGCCCGAGCAGTTGGAGAAGCAGCTCTGGGACTACTTCACGATGGCCGCGCAGAGCATGGTGAACGCCCCGACCTGAGCGGGTAGATCGCCCTGTATGACGCGAATGCCGTGGTGGCGCGACGCCGTCGTGTACGAGGTCTACGTCCGCAGCTTCGCCGACTCCGACGGTAACGGTGAGGGCGACCTCCAGGGGATCAGGTCCAGGCTCGGCCACCTGCGCGACCTCGGTGTGGACGCCCTGTGGCTCACCCCGTTCTACACCTCGCCGCTGGCGGACGGCGGCTACGACGTCGCCGACCACCGCGACGTCGACCCGCGCTTCGGCACGCTCGGCGACTTCGACGCCCTGGTGGAGGACGCGCACGCGCACGGCCTGCGGCTGATCGTCGACATCGTCCCGAACCACTCGTCCGACCGGCATCCCTGGTTCCAGAAGGCGCTCGCCGCGCCGCCCGGATCGCCCGAACGTGCCCGCTACATTTTCCGGTCGGGACGGCCAGCCGGAGGTCTCGGTGAGGAGGCACCGCAGGACGCGGTGCAGGACGCGGTGCAGGACGCGGCGCAGGACGCGGCGCAGGAGGCGGCGCAGGAGGCGGCGCAGGAGGCGGCGCAGGATGTGCCGCCGAACGACTGGCCGTCCGCGTTCGGCGGGCCTGCGTGGACGCGGCTGGACGACGGCGAGTGGTACCTGCACCTCTACGCGCGCGAGCAGCCCGACTTCAACTGGCATCATCCCGACGTACGGCAGGAGTTCGAGGACGTCCTCCGCTTCTGGCTCGACCGTGGCGTGGACGGTTTCCGCATCGACGTGGCCGCAGGCCTGTTCAAGGACGAATCGTTCCGCGACCTGGGCGGGCAGAACCGTCACCTACTGAACGGGCCCATGTATGGCCGACCAGAAGTCCACGGCGTGTACCGGAGGTGGCGACGGATCCTCGACGAGTACGACGGCGACCGCATGGCCATTGGCGAGGTGTGGACAGACGGTTCCGACGACCTCGCGCTCTACCTGCGTCCAGACGAACTCCACCAGGTTTTCCAGTTCGACTTGCAACTCGCACCGTGGTCGGCCACGGCGTTCCGCGACGTGGTAACTGCCGCGGTGCAGGCCGTCGCTCCTACTGGCGCCGCGCCGACATGGGTTCTGTCCAGCCACGACGCCATTCGCCACGTCACGAGGTACGAGCAGCCAGAGAGCGTCCCTGGCATCGGACACGCAAGAGCCAAGGCGGCACTGCTGATGCTCTTGGCGCTTCCAGGGTCGGCGTACCTGTACCAGGGCGAGGAACTGGGCTTGCCGGAAGTGACCGACCTCCCTGACGAGGCGAGACAGGACCCCATCTGGAAGCGCACGAACGGGCGGTCGACGGGCCGCGACGGCTGCCGTGTCCCGATCCCCTGGTCGGGTACTGCCGAGCCCTATGGCTTCTCGTCGGACGGCGTCCGTCCGTGGCTGCCGATGCCGGAACGGTGGGCGTCCCTGACGGTCGAGGCGCAGTCGTCCGATCCGTCCTCCATGCTGGCGTTCTACCGCGAGGCGCTGGCACTGCGCCGCCGCCTGCGGGCCGGCCTGCCCGAGAACATGGAATGGCTCGACTCCCCCGACACAGCGGCCTTCTTCAGGCGCGGCCCGCTCACCTGCGCGCTGAACTGTGGCGAGAACCCGGTGCGCCTCCCACCGGGCCATCCCGTCCTGACGAGCGCTCCGCTGTACGGCGACCTCCTCCCAGGCAACGCCGCCGCCTGGCTCACCACCAGTTGAAGCAGAACGCGGTGTG
>JBOHBY010000217.1:0-3798 GCA_050698635.1 Spirillospora sp. | reverse complement strand
GTGCGGGAGGCGCCGTCCGGCAGCGGATTCGCCCCCGGCGACCTCGTCGTCGGCGTCGTGCGGCGGCCCGACCCCGAGCCGTGCGGGGCATGCGCCCACGGCGAGTTCGACATGTGCCGGAACGGCCGCTACACCGAACGCGGCATCAAGGAGATCGACGGTTTCGCCAGCCGGTCGTGGACGGTCGAGGCCGACTACGCCGTGCCGCTCGACCCGGGCCTGGCGGAGGTCGGCGTGCTGATGGAGCCGACCACGATCGTCGCCAAGGCATGGGACCAGATCGAGCGGGTCGGCGCGCGGGCCTGGTTCGAGCCGCGCAAGGTCCTGGTGACGGGCGCGGGCCCGATCGGGCTGCTGGCCGCGCTGCTCGGCGTGCAGCGCGGGCTCGACGTGCACGTCCTGGACCGGGTCGCGGACGGCCCGAAGCCGCGCCTGGTCGCCGACCTCGGCGCCACCTACCACCACGACGGCATGGAGAGCGCGGTCGCGGGGACCAGGCCCGACATCGTGATCGAGGCGACGGGCGTGTCGCAGCTCGTCTTCGGCGCGATGGCGGCCAACGCCGCCTACGGCATCGTCTGCCTGACCGGCGTCTCGTCGGCGGGCCGGAACGTGGAGGTGGACGCGGGCGCGCTCAACCGCGACATCGTCCTGGAGAACGACGCGATCATCGGGTCGGTCAACGCGAACCTCGGCCACTACGCCGCCGCCGCGCGGGCCCTCGCCGCCGCCGATCCGGGCTGGCTCGGACGGCTGATCTCGCGCCGCGTCCCGCTGGAACGCTTCGCCGAGGCGTTCACCCCGCGCCAGGGCGACGTCAAGGTCGTCATCACTTTGGACGATTCAAACTCCTAGTACGAAAAGTCGTTTTCCACATTTCCGATTAATGCGGGCAATACGGGCTCGTGGATGTGCGCGAAATCATGCGCGGACGCGGGCCGTCCGGCCAGGATGCGGGCATGACCTTCCCGTTGATGCACGGGTACGACTACATCAATGTGGTCGCCCAGCTCGACCCGGTCGCGGCGGTGCGCGACAGGGAACTCGGCGAGCGAATTCGGCGATACCCCAAACTCCTGCCCGGCGGCTCCCCGGATTTCGGGCATGCGGTGCAAAAAGGAAAAGAGTGGCGGATCGCCGCGCTCGGTTGCGACGATCCGTCCTCGGCCCGGTACGGGCTCGCCATCGACCTGCGGACCGACGCGGCCCGGGAACCGAACGCCGGCACCGCCCGCGCCATGCTCGCCGCCGCCGACCGGCTCGACCCCGAGGAAGGCGAGCAGCTCGCCAAGGACGAATGGGAGATCGGCGACCGCCGCTACCGGATCATCCGCGTGGAGAAGTTCGTCCTGATCGGCGACCGCGTCATGGAGCCGCCCCGCTCCACCGACGCCGACCTGCCGGGCGGCGAGCTCCTCCGCGACCACCCGATCGACCCGCCCGCCCCGTGCGGCCAGTGGGAGGCGCAGCTCCGGCTGAACCTCGTCGGCCACATGCCCGTCGCGGGCACCGTGCCCGACCAGGTCCGCGCCGAGGCCCGGCACGCGATCCAGACCCATCCCGGGGTCGTGCTGCTCCCGCCGACCTTCGTCGTGGTGGAGGTCGGCGCCGGCTGCTGGTCGCCGATCACCGGCGGGGACAACCCCGACGAGGCCCGCGACCGGCTCGCAAGGCACTTCACCGACCTGCTCCCCAAGCTCCGCGAGTTCCAGGGCGACCCGGCGGCGCCCGAGGAACTCGCCGAATGGACGGCGCTCGGCGAGGAGATCAGGGCCGCGCCCGGACACCGGATCGTCGTGCGGGGCCGCGAGTTCCGCACCGTCCGCGTCTGCCGGATGCTGCGCCTCGGCCGCGACGGCCCCGAAGGCCCCCGCCCCTGCGACGAGGAACACCACGGCCCCACCGACGCCACCGACTCCTGATCCCCGCCGCGCGCACGCGGCCGGTCGCCGGGCCGCGTCAGCCGGACGGCGCCGTGATGCTCTGCGGCTTGCCGAGATCGTGCAGGGTCAGCGTCGCCTCGAACTTCACGTCCATGCTCCGCCTCCCCGCGTTGACGAAGAACTCGCTCTTCATCCACAGCCGCCATGGCCGGTCCTGCCCGTCCACCCATGGAATTGAAGACCGCGTCGCCCGGATACACGCTGAGCGCGGCCTTCTTCGCCTCGGGCGCATCGTTCAGGCACTGCGACACGGCGCAGGAGAGGGAATAGACGCTCATCGGCTCACCGGCCTCCGCCGTCGGGGACGACCTGGGCGGAGACCCCGGCTGGCCGCGATACATCGCCGCGAGCACGGTGGTCGACCATGTGCGCGGTGCTCGCCGGGTCGTAGCCGTCCTTCCCGGTGATCCGGGGGCTCGTGGGAAGCGTCCGCCACCGCCCCGACTGGAGGGTGTTGCGCACGTGGACCTGGTCGCCGATCGTGATCACGCGCACGGCGCCCGAGTCGCTCCGGGGCGGCCCCGGGTACCGGTCCCAGTCGGTGAGGTCGCGTGGTGGGGCCGTCCTGGAACCGTCGGAGTACGCGCTTCTGGGGCTGCCGGGCGCCGCCCACGCCGGGGTTATGCCCATGGTGTAGGTCGCCGGCAGCCCGGCCGCCCGCGCACCGGCCACCATCCGGTCGAGGGCCGACCAGTCGAACACGTCCCGCCGGGGCTGGACGTTGGACCAGCGCGTACCGCTGTCCCAGAAACGGACGGCGCCCACGCGGAACCCGTGCATAGCGCCGCTGCCGCTTCCGACCGTCGTGCCGAAGAACGCCGCCGGGACGGCGACGGGCGGCGAACTCACCCAGTCCGGCCCCGCAGCCCAAGCACGACGATCGCCCCCCGAGCCCGGAGCCCTCGGGCCCGCCCGAGCGGTTGGCGCGGGAGCAGGCGCGGACACCGGCGCGGCTGCCGGCTTCGACGGCTCCGGGAGGCGTAACGCGGCGTCGCCCCGAAGGATCTCCTCGTGGAGAGTGCGGAGCCGGGCCGTGGGTTCCAGGCCCGTCTCCTCGACCAGCAGCGCCCTTCCCTCCCGGTACGCCTCCAGCGCCTCGGGCCGCCGTCCACAGCGGTAGAGGGCCAGCATCAGCCGGGCGCGCGGCTCCTCACGCAGCGGATGTTCGGCGACCAGCGCGGACAGTTCCGCCACCACGGCGGCGTGCCGTCCGAGGGCCAGTTCGACCGCCAGGCATTCCTGGCTTGTCCAGGAAACGGGCGGATTGCCGCCACCCCGGATCACATGATCTTCAAAGATTGTTGGCGGGCGACTCGCCGGATCTTCACCGTCGCTGCGTCATCATCAGCGAGTTTGATCTTCGCTGAGAGGGGCGTGCCGATGGCACGGAAACTGATGGTCGTAGTGGTCATCGCGGGATTGGTGGGCGGCATGACCGGGGGCGTCCCGGCACAGGCCGACGCACCGACTCCGCCGCCGGGCGTGGACGGTGCCGGTTCGGGCGAGCGCCCGGACGCGAGGGCTGCCGCGCTGGCGCCGTCCAGCACGGTCGGGGAGCTGCGGTTCACCTCGACGAGCCGCCTCGCACCAGGGGTGGTGTTCAAGACGTTCGAGACGACCGGCATCGGCGGCCCCGTGCTCGGCGACCTCCTGGACGTCGACCTGCGCAGCCCAGGCGTCCGCATGGGTCTGCTGCACCCGCCGAACGTCGCGGCCCGCCGGACGGTCTCGGAGATGGCGGCCGCACAACGCGCGCTCGCCGGAGTCAACGGCGACTTCTTCAACATCAGCGAGACGCGTCCGGGCGTGGTGGCGACCGGGTCGTCGGCCGGCCCGGAGGTGGACGCCGGCCGCC
>JBOHBY010000216.1:0-6061 GCA_050698635.1 Spirillospora sp. | reverse complement strand
CGTCCATCGCGAACGTAGGCGGCGAGGATCATAGGTTGATCAGAACCTGATCGGCCGGGAACGGAGATGGCATGGAAGTGATCGGCGCGGGATTCGGCAGGACCGGCACGACCTCGCTGAAGGCCGCGCTCGAACGGCTCGACTTCGGCCCGTGCTATCACATGTCGACCGTCATCGCCGAGCCGTACCGCGTCCGGCAGTGGTTCGACATCGGGGAGGGCCGCGCCGGAGACTGGGACGAGGTCTTCGCCGGGCACCGGTCGGCGCTCGACTGGCCCGCCTCGTCCTACTGGCGGGAACTGGCGGATCACTTCCCGGACGCGAAGGTGATCCTGACCGTCCGCGATCCGGAACGGTGGTACGACAGCATCGCGTCCACCATCTTCGCCACCGCCCTCGCCGAAACGCGGCCGCTGCCGCTGCGGCGGCGGCTCGTCCGGTGGCTGGTGGCGCGGCGGGCACCGGACTTCGCCCTCTATCCCCGCATGGGACAGACGGTGATCACCGACCGGGTGTTCGACGGGCGCATCGACGACCGTGACCACGTCCTGCGCGTCTTCGACCGGCACATCGACGAGGTGAAGGCCGCGATCCCGGACGGGCGGCTGCTGGTCTTCGACGTCAAGGAGGGCTGGGATCCGCTGTGCGCGTTCCTCGGCGTCCCCGTCCCGGACGAGCCGTTCCCGCGGTCGAACGATCGCGCCGCCTGGAAGGGCAAGCGTCCCCGCCGCCTGGCGAACCTCATCATCCGCGGTCGCTGACCCGCGCGTGGCCGCGTCCGGAAGTGGCCGGACGAAGATCATTGCCATCGGCTCCGCCCATGCTGAATGATCATGACGATCTGGGAAACGGATGGTGCGGGGCGGGGGCGGAACGGAGACGGAATGAAGGTCATCGGAGCGGGCTTCGGACGGACGGGAACGGCCTCCCTCCAGACCGCGCTGGAACGGCTCGGCTTCGGCCCCTGCTACCACATGTGGGGCGTCATCGCCGAGCCGCACCGGATCCGGCACTGGATCGGCAGGGAGGACGGCCGCGCCGCCGACTGGGACGAGGTCTTCGCCGGATACGGGTCGGCTGTGGACTGGCCCGCCGCGTCCTACTGGCGAGAACTCGCCGACCGCTACCAGGACGCGAAGGTGATCCTGACCGTCCGCGACCGGGAACGGTGGTACGACAGCATCGCGTCCACGATCTTCAACCACATCCTGGAGGAGCAGCGGCGTCCGTCGCTGCGGCAGCGCGCCCTCCGGTGGCTGGTGGCGCGCCGGTCACCGGCCCTCGCCCACTTCCCCAGCCTGGTCGAGAAGAACATCGTCGACCGCGCGTTCGACGGGCGTATCGAGGACCGCGACCACGTCCTGCGCGTCTGGGACCGGCACATCGACGAGGTGAAGGCCGTGATCCCGGCGGAGCGGCTGCTGGTGTTCGACGTCGCGGAGGGCTGGGAGCCGCTGTGCGCGTTCCTCGGCGTCCCCGTCCCGGACGAGCCGTTCCCGCGGTCCAACGACCGCGCCGAGTTCCACCGCCACCTGTCCCGCCACTTCAGGAAGGTCATCCTTCACGGCGGCTGATAAGGCAGGGAGTCATTTCTCCTCGGTGTTGTCGGGCGTGATGCCCGCGAGTTCCGGACGCCGGTGCAGGGCCAGGAGCACGATCAGCACCACGACGCCGATGCCGAGCCAGATGAACCCGAGTTCCTGCGCGGCGACGTCCGCGTTGTAGACCACGTAGCCGAGGACGCAGAACCCGATCACCGGCACGATCAGATGGGCCCACCAGTTCCGGCTGCCCGACCGCACCACGTAGTGGACGACGACCGACACGTGCAGCGTCAGGAACGCCGTCATCGCGCCGAAGTTGACCAGCGAGCTGAGCAGCGTGATGCCGTCGTCGCGCTGCTCCATGTAGAGGCCGAGGGCCAGCGAGATCACCGCGACCAGCAGCGTCGCGTTGACGGGGACCTGCCGCCTGGCGTCCACCTTGGCCAGAAATCGGGGGAGTTGCCTGTCGCGCGCCATGGCGTACAGCAGCCGGGACGTCGCGGCCTGCGCGACCAGCGAGTTGGCGAACCCCCACGCGATCGCGGTGGCGGCCGCGGTGAGCTTGGCCAGCCACACCCCGCCCGCGACGTCGGCGGCGTCGTAGAAGGCGGTCCCCTCGGGATCGCCGTCCGCGACCAGCTTGTCCGGGTCGGCCACCAGCAGCGAGGCCACCCAGGTCTGGACGATGAACAGCACCCCGACCAGCAGCAGCGCCGCGACCATGGACCGTCCGATGGCGCGGGCGGACTCGCGGTTCTCCTCCGCCAGCGTCGAGATGCCGTCGAACCCGAGAAAGCTCAGGACCGCGATCGACACCGCGCCGAACACCAGGCTCCACGAGAACGTGGCGTCGTTGTAGATCGGGTCGAACCCGCCGCCGTCGTGGCCCTTGCCCTGCGCCAGCGCGACGACGCCCACCACCAGGAAGATCGCCAGGACGATCAGCTCGGCGACCAGCATGACGCGGGTGATCCGCGCGGTCATCTCGATGCCGAAGAAGTTGACGACGGTGTTGAGGACGACGAAGCCGACGAGCCAGAGCCACACCGGGACGTCCGGCACGAGCGAGTTCATCGCCACGCCCGCGATCAGGTACAGCAGGGCCGGGACCAGGACGTAGTCAAGAAAGATCATCCAGCCGGAGAGGAACCCGACCGGCTGCGCGATCCCGCGCCCGGCATAGGTGTAGACGGACCCGGCCATCGGGAACGCCCGCGCCATCTGCCAGTAGGACGCGGCGGTGAACAGCATGACCAGCATGCCGACCGCGTACGCGAGCGCGACCATGCCGCCCGAGCCCTCGAACACGCTGCCGAAGATCCCGAACGGCGCGATCGGCACCATGAAGACCAGCCCGTAGACCACCAGGTCCCGGAAACCGAGGGAACGCCGCAGCTCCTGCGTGTACCCGTAGCGTTCGATGCCCTCGGGCCGCGCTTCCTCGATGGTCACGGTCGTCCTCCTTCGCCACGGGAAACACCGGGAGCCCCGCGGTTCCAGCGCGCAGCCTAGAATCATTCCTTTCAAATGAAAAGACCTCAGAGTCGGGTGATCACCGTGAGGTCCAGGCCGTCCGCCCGCGCCAGATAGCCGCCCCTCCTGGGGACCCCCAACGGCGCACGCACCCAAGCCCGCCTGACCCCCACCTCCCCGCCGCTTGCGAGGAGCCGGGCGGACGCCGCCTGAACCCGCCGCGCGTCGAGCACCCCCGCGACCGCGAGCGCCACCAGCAGATGGACGCCGTCGTAACAGCCCTCCGCGTAGGCATCGAGAACCGGCCCGTTCGCCCCGAACACCGCCCGATGCCGCTCTGCCAGCGCGATCCGCCGCTCGTCCCCCTGCCCGGCGAACGACCGCATCGCCGAATAGAGCTCCCCGGTATCGTCCCCACCTCCCGCGAGCAGGACGTTCTCCTCCAACGCCCCCGACAACCGCACAACCCCTGCCGAGAGCCGCGACGCCGAGAAAACGCGGTTGAAGACGGCCAGATCCCGTCCGACGAGGCTGAGGAGCACCGCCTCGGCGCGCGCCCGCTTCAACTCGTCCACGAGCCGCTCGAACCCCGCCTCACCGGCCGCCCAAGGAAACGGGACGAGCCGCTCCATCACCACCTCCGCGCCCATCGACCCGACCACCCGCGACGCCGCCCGATGCACCGACCGGGGCCAGATGTAGTCGTTGCCCACCAGCGCCCATCGCCGAGGCCCCAGCCGTTCGCCCAGCCACCGCACCGCCGGGCCGAGCTGCCGCGCCGGCTCGTCGCCGAGCAGCACCACACCCTCTCCGCGCAGGCCGCCTTCATGCGGAGGCGTGAACACGTACGGCACCCGTCCGGCCAGCACGGCGTCGAGTGCTCGATGCACATCGCTCGTGTGGAACCCGACGAACGCCTCCACCACCCCCGCGTCGGCCAGGAAACGCGCCTCCGCCGCGACCACGTCCGGCGAGCGTCCGGCGTCCACCGGCACGAGCTCGACGCCCCGCCCCGCGGCCCCGCCACCCGCGTTGACCTCGGACGCGGCCAGGCACGCGGCGCTCAGCCCGGACGGCCCGGTCAGCCCGAGCGGCCCCGACAGCGGCAGCAGTAGCCCCAGCCGCAGCACGGCGGGATCCGGCCCTGAGACCAGCGGCTCCATGCTGTCCCGCAGTACCGCAGAACCGTCCATGACCTGGCAAGTATGCTCTCGGCAGGGGCGGCCGGGCGAGGGAGGGCACAGCGTGGCCGAGCGACACGACTCGACTCTGGACCGGACGGCGAGCACCGAACTCGTCGACCTGCTCACCCGCACCCAGCGCGCCCTCGCTCGCGATCTGAGCGGTTTCCTCGAAGAGGAGGGCACGTCCGTCGAGCAGTGGCGGGTACTGCGCGCCCTGGCCGGAGCCGACGACATCTCCATGGGCGAACTCGCGGTCGTGGTCGAGATCCCGCACCCCACCCTGACCCGCATCGTCGACACCCTGGCCGACTCGGCCTATCTGTACCGTTCCCAGTCGTCCCGCGACCGGCGCCGCGTGTCCGTCCACGTCTCCGACCGAGGCCGCGCCAAACTGGCCCGCCTGGAATCCCTGGCCCGCGCCCACGAACAGACCCTCACCGCCAAACACGGCCCGGACACCATCGAACCTCTGACGGCCCTCCTCACCCGCCTCTGGAACGACCGCGGCGCGGATGTCCGGTCAGACTGCTGATCTCACTACGGGTCCACGTCATTACTGATTGTCGCGGTGTTCGATAGCGGATTAGAAGAAGACGCGCAGCCCCACGCTTCCGGCTACATCGAATATCTGTGATACAGATCATAGTGGCGCGAATCGGCCGCACCTCTTCCCCAGTCTTGATCTCCGGGTTACGTTAAGGCGGCTTTAACAAAGCCCTTTACGCCTTGGGGTTCATATGGGTCGTGTCGTGCGTTGTTGTACGTCCGTTCTCAGGTCGCTTTCGTGGCGGCGTCCAGCCTGGTGGGCCCGTGTTCTGACGTTGGCTTTGGTGGCTGGTTTCCTTCAGGTGCCCATTGTGGCGGTGACGCGGGAAACCGCAGCTCACGCCGATGCCCCGAAGGGAAAGGCGACGCAGGAGAAGGCTTTGGCGGCGGCGCGGCAGTCGGGTGAACCGGTCGAGATCCTGTCGCAGCGTGGCGAAACCCGAACGGTGCGTGCGTTGCCGAACGGCCGCATCGAGATCGAACAGCACGTGCAGCCCATTCGCGCACGTCACAATGGTGAATGGGCCGATATCGATACCACGTTGCGTCGCTCGGGCGAGGCGATCGCGCCGGCCGCGACGACGGTCGACCTCAGCTTCTCCGGTGGCGGGAACGGTCCGATGGTGCAGGCCACCCGGGACGGCCGCAAGCTCGCGCTGACCTGGCCGCAGCCGTTGCCCGAGCCGACGCTGGACGGTGACACCGCCGTCTACAAGGGCGTGGCGGGCCCGGACGTGGACCTGCGCCTACGGGCCCTGCCGGACGGTTTCGCGCACGTCCTGGTGGTCAAGACCGCGCAGGCCGCCAAGGACCCCAGGGTGGCGAAACTGGTGTTGGGTCTGTCGACCTCGGGCCTGTTGCTGCGTGAGGACCCGGCCAGCGGGATGCTCACCGCGGCCGCCAGTGGGTCTGGCGCGGGTGTGTTCGCGGCGCCGTCGCCGCTGATGTGGGATTCCTCCCGGCCAGCGGGTGCGTCGTCCAAGGCCCGCGCCGGCGAGTCGCCGGCCGATCCGGCCGACGAGCCGGCGCCGGGGGCCAGGACCGCGCGGATCGAGGTGGCGGTCGGGAACGGCACGCTCAGTTTGACACCGGACCCTGCGTTGCTGGCCGCGCCGGACACCCGGTTTCCGGTGTTCATTGATCCGGTGTATCGGACGTTGAAGGCGTCGTCGTGGGGGATGGTGTCGTCGGGGTGGCCCGATGAGAACTATCCGATGTTCGACGGCAAGTCGACCGAGGGGGTGGGGCGGTGCGAGGTCGCCAGGGATCCCAATTGTGTGAAGAACCAGACCAAGCGGTTGTTCTATCGGACGC
>JBOHBY010000215.1:0-5026 GCA_050698635.1 Spirillospora sp. | reverse complement strand
TCCGGGACGTCCGGCACGTCCGGGGCATCCGGCACGTCAACGGCTCCGCGGCCGACGGCTCCGCGGCCGGATTCGGCCTCGGCCTCGCCCTCGCCCGCGAGGTGGTGGACGCTCACGGCGGCACCATCAGCGCCGGTGGCCGTCCGGGTGCCGGTGCGGTGTTCACGGTCCGCCTCCCGTCCGCCTCCCACCGATGTGGTTAAAGCGCTTGTGATCTGCCTCACCCGCCGGGGACACTGAAGCCAATTCCACCCCCCCGCGCAGTTCTCGCGCACGTCCGATCGTGCGCTCTTCTTGGAGGCAGTCATGGCCACGCAGGTGATCACCGATGCGGAGGAGGCGCTCGGGCATCTGGAACGCCTCACCGCCGAGCTGCGCTCCCGCGGCTGGACGGTCGAGGTCGCCGCCCCGCACGACCGCCGGCCCTCCGCCCTCGTCGCCGACCCGCGGACGCCGGCGCTGAACGAGAACGTCATCGCGGCGCGCGAGCAGCCGGACGGCGGCTGGTCCTACTTCTACGCCTGGGGCGAGCACATCACCTCCTGCGCCGACCCGGCGGCCGCGGCCGCCGCGCTCGACCGCGTCCTCACCGCCCGCCGAGACATCTGATCCGCTCGGCGCACCGTCACGGCCACCCACCGAAGGACGGGGTGACATCCTCCGCCCGGTGGGCATGATCGTGAGCCACCGAGCGCGGGCACCGGGCCCGCGAGCGGTTCCCTGCAAGCTCCCGCAAGCTCCCGCAAGTCCCCGCTACCCGGAGAGGATCGTCATGCGATCATCCGTCCGCGCCGCCATGCCCATGGCGGCGGCAGGAGTCGCGCTCGTCACCTTCGCCGCCCCCGCCCCCGCCACCGCCGGCCTGGACAAGATCGAGGTCAAGGGCCCGACCTACGTCTACGACCAGGCGTACAAGGACGTCCAGACCAAGATCACCGTGCTCCGCGACGAGGGCACGACGAGCGTGCTGCTGCAGGCGTCCGGATTCCCGGCCGACGCCGCCGGCAAGACGTTCGGCGTCCACGTGCACAAGAACCCGTGCGGGCCGAAGGGCGAGGACGCCGGGCCGCACTACATGAACCCCGACGGCTCGCACGACCTGCCGATGGAGCAGATGGAGATCTGGCTCGACGTCACGGTCGCCAAGGACGGCACCGGCCACTCCGGCGACACCGTCCCGTGGCGGGTCGCCGAGAAGGCGGCCGGATCGGTCATCATCCACGCCCTGCCCACCGACCCCGCGACGGGCGGCGCGGGCGCGCGCAACATCTGCACCACGGTGCCCTTCTGATCGGTGTGAACGGCCCGCCGCGGCCCTGACCGGGCGGCGGCGGGCATCCCGGCTCGCGGCCGTGAGCCCAGGTCTGTCGCGGGGTCAGGCCGACTTGCGGCCGCGTCCCTTCGCGGGCTTCTTCCCGGGCGAGGACCCCGAAGACGCTGCCTTGCCTGACTTCCCCGCCTTCTCGCCGCGGCTCTTCTTCGCCGCCTCGACGCTGGCGCGCAGCGCGCTGAGCAGGTCGGCGGCCGGCTCCTCGGCGGCCTCCTCGGGCGGCCGCGCGACCTCCCGCCCCTCGACCTTGGCGTCGATCACCGCCTGCAGCGCCTCCCGGTAGGCGTCCTTGTGCTCGGACGGGTCGAACTCGCCCTCCATCGACTCGATCAGCGAGGTCGCCATCGTCAGCTCCTGCTTGCGGACCTCGATGTCCTCGTCCAGGAACGGGAAGTCGGGGGTGCGGACCTCGTCCGGCCACAGCATGGTCTCCAGCACGAACACGCCGTCGCGCACCCGCAGCGTCGCCAGCGACTCCCGCTGCCGGATCGCGATCTTGACGATGGCGACCTGCCCGGAGCTCTCCAGCGCGTCCCGCAGCAGCACGTACGGCTTGGCGCCCTGCGCGTCGGGCTCCAGGTAGTACGACTTGGCGAAGTAGATCGGGTCGACCTCCTCGCGCTCCACGAACTGCAGGACGTCGATCCGCCGGCTGGACGACAGCGGCAGGTCGGCGAAGTCGTCGTCGGTCAGCACGACGATCTCGCCGCTCGGCAGCTCGAACCCCTTGGCGATGTCGGAGTAGGCCACCTCCTCGCCGTCGGCCGTGCAGACCCGCTTGTACCTGATGCGCGCCCCGTCCTCCCTGTGCACCTGGTGGAAGCTGACGTCCCGCTGCTCGGTCGCCGAGTACAGCTTCACCGGTATCGTCACCAGCCCGAACGAGATGGCGCCCTTCCAGATACTGCGCATGACCAGTCCTTACCCCGTGCGATCAGGCCCCTAGCCTCGCAATCGCGTTCGATTTGCGCCACATCGGCCCCTTGATCCTTTTCCGTTGGGCGGTACCGGGTAAGACGCCGGTATGACCATGCCGTGGCCCGTTGAGCCGATGATGGCCGCCACCGGGGACCTCCCCTCCGACGGCGAAAGATGGGGTCTGGAGCTGAAGTGGGACGGCGTCCGCGTCCTGTCGCACGTGTCCGCCGACGGCGTCCGGGCGGGCGGCCGGCGCGGCGGTGACGTCACCGGCCGGTACCCGGAGTTGTCCGCGCTGGCCGATCTCCTGCCCGACCACGACGTGATCCTGGACGGCGAGGTCGTCGCCTTCGAGGACGGACGGCCGAGCTTCGAACGCCTCCAGCGCCGGATGCACGTGGCCCACCCCGACCCGAGACTGATCCGCGAGGTACCCGTCCGGTACGTCGTCTTCGACATCCTGTACCTGGACGGGCACGTCCTGTACGACATGCCCTACGCCGAGCGCCGCACCCTGCTCGCCGACCTGGACCTCGCCGGGACCGGCCCGGTCGAGGTGCCCCCGTACCTGAACGCCGGCGACACCGACCAGGTGGACGAGCTGCTCGCCTTCACCCGCGAGCAGCATCTCGAAGGGCTGCTCGCCAAGCGCCTGAATTCCCCGTACCGTCCCGGACGCCGCGTCGACTTCTGGCGCAAGGTGAAGAACTTCATGACACGCGAGGTCATCGTCTGCGGCTGGAAGCCAGGCAAGGGCCGACGCGAAGGCGGCGTGGGTTCGCTGCTACTCGGCGAGTACGACGTCAAAGGAGAACTCGGCTTCGTCGGCCATGTCGGCACCGGTTTCTCCGACCGCGCCCTGGACGAGTTGTACGAAACCCTCTGGCCCCTGCGCCGCCCCACCAGCCCCTACGACGAGGCCGTCCCGCGCGAGTTCGCCCGTGACGCCCAATGGGTCGAGCCAAGGCTCGTCGGCGAGGTCGCCTACAGCGCACGCACCAGGGACGGCCGCCTGCGCTTCCCGTCCTGGCGCGGCCTGCGCGACGACAAGGATCCGCTGGAGGTCACCAGTGAGCAGTGACCCCGGGAAGGGCGGCCCGTGAACGCCAAGCGCACCAACGTAGAAGTAGACGGACGCCAGGTCTCCCTCTCCAACCTCGACAAGAACCTCTACCCGGAGTTCACCAAGGGCGAGGTCATCGACTACTACGCCCGCATAGCCCCCGTGATGCTGCCGCACCTGAAAGACCGCGCCGCTACCCGGATCCGCTGGCCGGACGGCGTCGACGGCCTCAAGTTCTTCGAGAAGAACGCCCCGTCCCACACCCCCGGCTGGGTCCGGACGGCGACGATCCCGACCCCCGGCAGCTCAACTGGCCGCGACACGCTCGACTTCGTCGTCGTCGACGACCTCCCGACGCTCGTGTGGTGCGCCAATCTCGCCGCGCTGGAACTGCACGTCCCGCAGTGGAGACTCGGCCCGCGCGGCAAAGTGCACAACCCAGACCTCGTGGTCTTCGACCTCGACCCAGGAGCCCCCGCCACGATCGTGGAGGCCTGCAAAGTGGCGCATCTCCTCCGCGACCTGCTCGCCGAGGACGGCCTGGAGTCGTACCCCAAGACGAGCGGCAAAAAGGGCCTGCACCTGTACGTCCCGGTCAAGGAGCCGAAAGACGCCGAACGAACCTCCGAATACGCCAAAGCCGCCGCGCGACACCTGGCCGACGAGCACCCCCGCCTCGTCGTCGCCAAAATGGACAAACGGCTCCGCAAAGGCAAGATCTTCGTCGACTGGAGCCAGAACAACCCCGCCAAAACGACGGTCGCCCCCTATTCACTAAGGGCGGCGGGCCACCCGACCGTCTCGGCCCCCATCACCTGGGACGAGCTCGGCGACTGCTCGGACCCAGCCGACCTGATCTTCACCCCCGCCGAGATGCTCGACCGCGTAGACGACCACGGCGACCTCCTGGAACCCCTGCTCACGGACCACCACCCCCTCCCCTGACACCGTTTCCGCGCCGCCCCCACCACCGGCCGGGTGCCCTATGTGGTCGAACAGCCACTCTCCGCCGCCTCCTTCCGCCACCATGTGATCGGGGACACCACGCGTCCGGAAGGAAGATCGAAGTTGTCGCAGAACCACCACTACGACGCCGTGGTGCTGGGCGGGGGAACGGCGGGCGAGCTGGTGGCGTCCGGCCTCGCCCGCGCCGGCCGGGACGTCGCGCTCGTCGAGAACCGCCTCGTCGGCGGGGAGTCGCCGTACTTCGCGTGCGTGCCGTCCAAGTCGCTGCTGCTGTCGGCGCGGCGCGGCGAGACCTGGGAGATGGCCGTCGCGCGGCGCGACGAGTTGACCGGCCGCCGGAGCGACGACCCCGCCGTCGCGCGGATGGCGGAGGCCGGCGTGACCGTCCTGCGGGGGCGCGGCCAGGTCCTCGAACCCGGCAGGGTCGAGGTGGACGGCGCCGTCCACGGCTACGGCGACCTCGTCGTCTGCACCGGCAGCGAGCCGGTGATCCCGCCGGTCGACGGCCTCGCCGACGTCCCGGTGTGGACGAGCGACGAGGCGCTGTCGGTCCCCGACCTGCCCCGCCGGCTGGTGATCCTCGGCGGCGGCCCGGTCGGCTGCGAGATGGCGCAGGTGTACGCGGCGTTCGGGTCGCAGGTGTCGGTGGTCGAGGCGTCCGGGCGGCTGCTGACCGCCGAGGCGCCGTTCGCCGGGGAGGTGCTCGCCGACGCGCTCCGCCGGATGGGCGTCGACCTGCGGCTCGGCGC
>JBOHBY010000214.1:0-2189 GCA_050698635.1 Spirillospora sp. | reverse complement strand
CACGCGGACCGTGCGGGCGCCCACCGGATTCGCTCAGGTGTACAGGCCGTGCAGCCAGGTCTGCCACGCCTGCCGCGCCTGCTCGGCGGAGGCGGCGGCGTCCGGCGCGAACCGGTGCAGGGCGATGCCGACGGGCCCGCCCCACGCGTCCCGGCCGAAGAACCGGTACAGGGCGTCGCTCGTCCGCAGGCCGATGAAGTGCTCGTCGCGGAAGTCGAGCACCGCGTCCGCCGGGCCCGCGCCCGCCAGGTCCACGCGGACCGTGTCGCCCTCGGCGACGCCGTCGTCCAGGCCGAGCGCGCGGCCGACCGCCTCGAACGAGCCCTTCTTCACGGACCCCTCCGGCCCCTGCACGTCGGAGTGCGCCGCCGGCAGCCCCGTGAAATGAACGAGGTACTGGCGGAGCGTGTGCAGGTAGAAGTCGGTGTGCCGGTTCGCGCCGTCGTACTGGTCGTCCCAGCTGTCGGTGAAGATGCCGCTGTGCACGTAGCGGACCCAGGCCCGGCCGCCCTCGCGGGGCTCGATCAGGTGGTCGACCTGGTTGAGCGTCTGGGGGATGCCCTGGATGCCGTCCGGGTCCTCGATACGGCTGGTCAGCCGGTGCGGCGGGTCCCACGCGGTGACCACGCCCAGGCCCGCCGCGACACCGCCCACGCGCGGCTCGAACTCCATCGGCCACAGCCACGCGCCGGTGCCCGTGGTGATGGCGTCCCAGACCTGTTCCGGGGTCGCGGCGACCTCGTATTCGCGGGCGATCTCGAATTCCTTGCCCATGGCGGCTCTCCTTGCCTGTGCGTTGCGTGGTTGTCGTGTCTGCGGACGAGGGCGGGTCAGGACCCGATCTCGCCGGGGGCGTCCTGCTCCGCTTCGGCGGCGGACGCCTCGGGCTCGGGCTTCGGCGACGGGTGGACGGCGATGACGACGCGGTGGCCGCGCCCGCCCTCCGACTCCGCGTCGTGGTATTTCCGGACCAGCGCGCCGACCCCGGCGGTCAGCTCCTCGACGAACGCGGCCCGGTCGGCCGCGGACGCGAACCTGACCTCACCGTCCAGCGCGAACGTCGCCAGCCGCTTGTCCGCCCGCGCCGCGCCGGTGATCAGCGCGCCGACGTCGCGGACCAGCCGGCCCGCGACCGCCAGCAGCCACCGCGCCGACATGGCGTCGCGGTGCCGGTCCGGGTCCGGCTGCACCGACGCGAGCGCCAGCGGCGAGATCACGTAGGACGCCGCCGTGGCCCGCATCAGCCGCTCGGTCATGTTGCCCTTGCGGCGCTCGCCGACCAGTTCGACGAGCCCGTGCCGCTCCAGCGCCCGCAGGTGGTAGTTGACCTTCTGCCTGGGCAGCCCGACCCGGGCGGCGAGCGCGGTCGCCGACATCGGCTCGGCGAGCTCGGCCAGCAGCCGCGCCCGCATGGGGTCCAGGGAGGCCGCGGCCGCCTCGGGGTTCTCGATCACCGTCACGTCCAGCATGACCCCAGCATCACATCCGACAATCAGATTTGTCAAGACAGAATCTTTTGTCGGTGGAGAATCCCGCCGGTCAGCCGGTCAGCCGCCGGACGTCCGGGCCCGCGTCTCCACCCCCCACACGGCGACGACCAGCACCGCGATCAGTAGCGGGATCGCCCCGAGCAGCGCCGTCTGGCCGATCGAGGGGACCGTCGCGCCCGCGACCAGCACGATCGTGACCGCGACGCCGCCGAGCTTCCCGACCCCCGCCGACAGGCCCGAGCCCCGCGACCGGATCAGCGTCGGGTAGATCTCCGAACTGTAGGCGGCCAGCACCGCGGCGATCGTGGCGGTGCCGACGATCGGCCCGGCGAGCAGGACGTACAGCCACGCCCGGTCGTCCTGCGCGAGCGACTCGCCCGCCACCGAGACCGCGACCAGCGCGCCCGCCACCAGCACGGTCAGCAGGATGATCGTCCGCCGCGCGCTCCACAGGCCGTACAGGGCGGCGGCGCCGAACACCAGCGGCAGGCCCAGCAGCGAGGAGTCGCGCAGCGCGCGGTCGGCGGTCTGCTGGTCGAGGCCGAGGCTCTGCAGGTTGGACGGGATCCACAGCTGGAACCCGTACGTGACGAGGCCGATCCCCAGGCCGAGGATCACGATGGCGAAGCTGAGACCCGTGAACGGCGGCCGGAACAGCGGGCCGAAGCCGGTGCCGTGCGCGGCCGCCCTGCTCTCCTC
>JBOHBY010000213.1:0-2672 GCA_050698635.1 Spirillospora sp. | reverse complement strand
GTCCACGGTCGACGCCGACGCCAGCCGGGCGGCCCTGGACGTGCTCAAACGCGGCGGCAACGCGATGGACGCGGCCGTCGCCGCCAGCGCCACGCTCGGCGTCACCGAGCCGTACGTGGCGGCGATCGGAGGCGGCGGCTACATCACCTACTACGACGCCAAGTCCCGCCGCGTGCACGCCATCGACGGGCGCGAGTTCGCGCCCAAGCGGATGAAGGCCGATGCGTTCGTCGACCCCGCCACCGGCAAGGCGCTCCCGTTCGACCAGGCCGTCACCAGCGGGCTCAGCGTCGGCGTGCCCGGCACCCTCGCCCAGTGGGACCTCGCCCTGCACCGCTTCGGCACCCGCGACCTCGGCGACCTGCTCCGCCCCGCGATCAGGATCGCCGACCGGGGGTTCGTCGTCGACCAGGAGTTCCGCGACCAGACCGCCGTCAACGAGGCCCGCTTCCGCGACATCGTGCCGACCCGCGAGCTGTTCCTGCCGGACGGGCGGCTCCCCGAGGTCGGCTCGACGTTCCGCAACCCCGACCTCGCCGACACCTACCGTGAGCTGGCCAAACGCGGCACGGACTGGTTCTACGGGGGAGGGCTCGGCCGGGAGGTCGCGCGGACGGTCGCCAAACCGCCGGTCGACCACGCCGCCACGCGCATCGTCCGTCCCGGTCTGATGCGGCCCGGCGACCTGGCCGCCTACCGCGCGCTGAGCCGCACGCCCACGCACGTCGCCTACCGGGGGACGGACGTCTACGGGATGCCGCCGTCGTCGTCCGGCGGGTCGACGGTCGGGGAGGCGCTCGGCATCCTGAGCAACTTCCGGCTCGACCGGCGCGACCCGGCGACGGCCCTGCACTACTACCTGGAGGCGTCCAAGCTCGCCTTCGCCGACCGCAGCCGCTACGTGGGCGACCCGAGCCAGGTGGACGTGCCGCTGGACGAGCTGGTGTCGTCCGGGTTCACCCGCGAGCGCGCCTGCCTGATCAAGCCGGACCTGGCCGCCCCCGCGCCCGTCGCGCCGGGCTCGCCCGACGGCGTCTACGACCCGTGCGTCCCGCCGGGCACGCAGACCCGGGCGCTGGCGTTCGAGGGCCCGCAGACCACGCACCTCAGCGTCGCCGACAAGTGGGGCAACGTCGTCGCGTACACGCTCTCGATCGAGCAGTTCGGCGGCAGCGCGATCACCGTCCCCGGACGCGGGTTCCTGCTCAACAACGAGCTGACCGACTTCTCCCTCCAGCCGCCCGCGCCCGGGAGCCCGCCCGACCCGAACCTGCCGGGCCCGCGCAAGCGCCCGCGCAGCAGCATGGCGCCGACGCTCGTCCTCAAGGACGGGCAGCCGAAGCTGGCCCTCGGCACGCCCGGCGGATCGACGATCATCACGACCGTCCTGCAGATCCTGATGAACCGCGTCGACCTCGGCATGGACCTGCCGACCGCGCTCGCGGCCCCGCGCGCGACGCAGCGCAACACCCCGCAGGTCTTCGCCGAGCAGCCCTTCATCGACTGGTTCGGACGGGACCTGGCCGCGCGCGGGCACCGTCTTGAGGTGTTCCCCGGCCCGCCGGCGGGCGTGATCGGCGCCGCGACGGCGCTGGAGATCCTGCGGCCGGGGCTCGTCCAGGCGGTCGCGGAGCCGGTGCGGCGGGGCGGCGGCAGCGCCATGGTCGTGCATCCGCTGCGGTAGCGGCGCCCCCCTGCGGGGAAGGAGTCGTGCCATGGCCCACGCTTATGTGCACGTCACGACCACGACCGACTCCCGTTCGGAGGCGGCCGAGCTGGCCAAGTCCGCGGTCGCCGAGCGGCTGGCGGCGTGCGCGCAGCTGCTCGGCCCGATCGTCAGCACCTACTGGTGGGAGGACGAGATCGAGTCGGCGGAGGAGTGGATGGTGCTGTTCAAGACGTCCGCCGACCGGTTCGAGGAGCTGGCCACGCTGATCACCGAGGGACACTCCTACGACACCCCGGAGATCATCGCGACCCCGGTCGTCGCGGGCAGCATGGACTACCTCGCCTGGATCACCGAGCAGACCGAGGCGGGCGAGCGCGACGAGGCCGTGCAGGACGAGACCGAGGATTGATCGTGTGGCGCCTTTCCCGATGGGGTAAGTCTTCGGTTACTCGGTCGAGTGGAAGGCGTTCGGCGTGTACGACGAGGTGGACCAGGACCAGGACCAGGACCACGGGCTGTTCGGGCCCGGCTCGGTGACCTGGCGTGTCATGGGCGAGCCGGTGCTGATGGTCGGCGGGATCAGGGCGCTGCTCCTCCAGGCCCTGCATCCGAGGTCGATGTGGGGGACGGCGCAGAACTCCGAGCTGATGGACCCGTCCGCCGCCTGGGCGCGGCTCGGGCGGACGGTCGAGTTCGTCCGCGTCCGCACCTACGGGACGGAGGCGGAGGTCGAGCGGGTCGGCCGCCGGGTCCGCAAGCTGCACTCCAAGCTGACCGGGCTCGACCTGCGCACCGGCGAGACGTTCCGGGTGGACGACCCCGAGAACCTCCTCTGGGTCCACCTCGGCGAGGTCGACTCGTACCTGGACGTGGCGCGCCGCGCCGGGGTGCCGCTGTCGGCCGCCGACGCCGACGCGTTCGTCGACGAGCAGCGCCGCGCCTACAAGCGTCGCGAGCTGACCACCGACGTGGTCACCGACCGGTCCGCACCCGACGACGACCG
>JBOHBY010000212.1:0-3687 GCA_050698635.1 Spirillospora sp. | reverse complement strand
GCTTGAGCGCTCTCGACACGTCGGCGCAGATCATCGCCTGGGCCGTCCTCTTCGGCTATGCGCAGCAGCTGTTGACGCAACTCGTGGATCGGCAGGCGAACGGCGTGCTGAGCAACGTCGCCGGACGGGGCGCGGGTGGCGACCGCGTCGCACGACCGGACGATCCGGCTGTGGTCGGCGGCGGAGGGCACGGAGCTGGCGGTGTTCCGCGGGCACGGCGAGCCGCTGCGGGCCGTGGCGTGGTCGCCGGACGGCGCCCGCCTGGCCAGCGGCTCCAACGACCGGACCGTCCGGTTCTGGGACGCCGAGCGCGCCGCGGAGATCGAGGTGCTGCGCGGCCACGAACGGGCGGTGGCGGCGGTCGGCTGGTCGTCCACGGGGGTGCTCGCGTCCGCGTCCTACGACGGCACGGCGCGGATCTGGGGCGGTGAGGGCGACGGCGCGCGGGTGCTGCGCGGGCACACCGAGGAGGTGTGGGGCGTGGCATGGTCGCCGGACGGGGCCCGGCTCGCGACCGCGTCCCGGGACCGCACGGTCCGGGTCTGGACGGCCGACGGCGCCGAGGAGGCCGTCTTCGACGAACACGGCGACTGGGTCCGGGCCGTGGCGTGGTCGCCGGACGGGACGCGGCTGGCGTCGGCGTCCGATGACCGAACGGTCATCATCCGGCGGTGGCCGGACGGCGGGGAGCCGCTCGTGCTGAGCGGGCACGACGACACCGTCCGCGCCGTGTCCTGGTCGCCCGACGGTGAGCGGATCGCGACCGCGTGCCAGGACGGGACGGTCCGCGTCTGGGAGTCGCGGACCGGTCTGCGGCTCATGCGGCTGAGCGTCCCGCAGAGCGCCGTCCGGACCATGGCGTGGTCGCCCGACGGCCGGTACATCGCGGCCCTGTCGCGGGACACCGAGGTGATGATCTTCAATGCGGCGGAGGGGACGGAGTCGTCCGTCCTGTCCGGGCACGACGGCTGGGTGTGGTCGGTGGCGTGGTCGCCGGACGGGCGGCTGCTGGCGACGGCGTCCACGGACCGGACCGTCCGGCTGTGGGATCCGGAGACCGGCCGGGAGCTGTCGGTCGCGGCCGTGCACGACGACGACGTCCTCGGCGTCGCCTGGTCGGCGGACGGGACGCGGGTCGCGACCGCGTCCGCCGACCGGACGCTGCGGGTGTGGGAGGCCGTGACGGACGCCGACGCGCTCGTCGCGCGGGCCCGTGACCGCGTGTTCCGGCGGCTCACGCAGGACGAGCGCCACACCCTGATGATCCCCGCCCCGCGCGCGGCGCCGGAGCGCGAGCCCTCACCGACCTGACCGGGTGCGCAGGTGGAATGCCGAGGTGCCCAGGCCGACCGGTTCGGCGGGGATGCGCGGCGACGGGGCCTTCCGCTCGCCGTAGCGGTCGGTCTCCCGATGCCATTTCAAAATTCCGGCCAGCCAGTCGCGGAGTCCGCCGACATAGGAGTCGAGGGCGGCGCGGGCGGTGTCGTCGAGTTCCAGTTCGTCGGCCAGGGCCGGGAGTTCGTGTCCGGCGAGTTGTTCGAACTGGCGGCGGCGGGAGCCGATGAGGTCGTTGACGATCGGCAGCGCCTCGTCACGGCCGCAGCCGAAGAAGTTCTGCACGGCCAGGACGCCGTTGTTGACCTCGCCCTCGTACTCGATCTCCTTCTGGTAGGAGAAGCAGTCGTTCAGAAGGCAGGCCACGTCCATGACGGACGTGTCGATCTCACGAAGGGTGCGGGTGCTCAGGACATCCGCGGGGACCTCGCGCGCCAGCTCCGACCGGGAGAGGTTCATCGTCATTTCGGAGCCGAAGGTGCGGCGCCGCATCTCGATGAAGTCGACCGGGTCGGGAATGCGCGACTGGAGGTGGTTGTGCAGTTCCCAGAGCCAGCTTTCGACCATGGTCTCGACGGAGGCGCGGAATTCGCGGCGGGCGTCGCCGTCCATTGGTGCGACGGTGCGCCGCCACAGGTCGGCCAGCCCGGCTTCGAAGGCGTTCTCCGGGGCGGGCGTGGCGCGTTCGCCGAGCGGCATGAACGCCGGAAGGCGGGCCTTGAAGCGTTTCGCTCCTGCCATGTCGCGGTCGCGGTTGAAGACGGCGGGAAAGTAGTCGTCGCCGTAGGTGCCCCAGGTCAGCCACTGGGTCGTGAGGTCGAGGGCCTCCGGGCCCGCGTCCGGGGCGATGGACGCGGCGCAGATCTCGAACGCGAATCCGGCGAGTTTCTCCTTGCTCCAGACCGGGACGGGATGGCGCGGCTGCGGGGCGAACATGCCCATGTCGCGGCACCAGCCGACGACATTCTTCCCGGCGCGTTCGCGGTGCGGGTTGACGCGGGCCTGGTAAGGGATGTCGAACTCGGGAAGGGGCGTCGGCCCGACCTTCTGGTACGGGACGTGCGGGAGGCTGATCCGCGCCGAGCGGAGCAGCGCGGGAATCCGGGCCGCTGACATGCCGAGCGACTTCTTGTTCATGTAGCGGCCGGACCGCGTGTGCCATTCGTGGCCACCGGACTGCCAATCCTGGAGCGCCTTCACGTAGACCGCCACGTTGGCCCGTTCGACCGGGTCGAGCGTGTGGTCCTCGAAGAGCTGCGGCAGTTCGGTGACGCTCGTGTTCTCGAACTGGCGGAGCCGGGACGTCACCAGGTCGTTGACGATGTCGGCGGCGGCCTGCGGAGCGACGTCCAGGAAATGCTCCATCACCAGGACGGAGTTGTTGATTTCCCCTTCCGACTCGGTCTCGCGCTGGTAGGAGAAGATGTCGTTGCGCAGATGGACGGCGTCCGAGAACGTGTCCTTCAGGACGCGCAGCGGGCGCGTCTTCACGACCCGTCCCGGAATCTCGACGCCCGCCGCGTGCTCCGCCAGGTCGGCCGACCACGGCGCGCCGCCGACCTTGCGGCGCATCTCGATGTACTCGACCGGGTTCGGGAGGCGCCCGCTGCTGATGTTCGACAGTTCCCACAGCGATTCGCGGAGCAGGTTCAGGGTGCTTTCGGAGAAACGGCGCCGCCAGCCGTCCGACCTCGACGGGACGGTCCGCGCCCACAGATCGGCGAGCCCGCGCTCGACGGCGTTCTCCGGTTCCGGCGGATCGAGCGACATGAACAGCGGGAGCCGGTCGAGATACGCCTTCGCGCCGGGCTGGTCCTGGGGCTTCTTGAAGACCTCCAGGAAATGGTCGTCGAAGTAGAACACCCAGACGTACCAGTCGGTGATGAGGTCGAGTTCGGGACCGTCGCAGTCGGGATGGGTGTAGGCGCACAGGAGCGGATAGTCGGCGGCTTCGAGTTTGGCCTCGTCCCAGATATCCGGGGTGCCGGGGTCGCGGTGGTCGTCCAGCATTCTCATCTCGCGTGCCCATGCCATGGTGTGCGCCCGCGCGCGCTCCAGGTGCGGGTTCAGCCGGGCCGGGTACGGGACGTAGAAGTCGGGCAGCTCGAACGGTTGCATCGACCGGCCTCTCTCTCGCGGGAACCCGTCCCGCAACCTATAGCACCCGCAAAGTTACTGACGGTGACATATTGGTCTCCTGGTTCCCTGGCACGCCCACGGGTAGGGCGTGGCCATGACGGAGTCGTGTGGGCGTGCGCGGCGATGACCTGGGTGCGCGCGGTGATGATCCGGCCGGCGTGCGGGCCGCGCGTCCCGAGGCGATCGCCGAGGCCGCGGCGGCCAGGGCGCGCC
>JBOHBY010000211.1:0-2742 GCA_050698635.1 Spirillospora sp. | reverse complement strand
GTCGTGTTCGCCGCCGGCGCGGGCCCCGGCAGCGGAACCGCGCGCAAGGACACCGTCGACCGGGCCGCGTCCGTGCTGATGGCGGACGCGGCGGAGAGCGCGGGTGTGCGCGACTTCGTGCAGATCTCCGCGATGGGCGCGGGCGACCTGCCGGCGCCGGGACGTGGCGACGTCTGGGACGCCTACATCCGGGCCAAGGGCGAGGCGGAGGACGATCTGCGCCGCCGCGACGGCCTCGGCTGGCTGATCCTGCGTCCGGGCCGCCTCACCGACGACCCGCCCACCGGCCTGGTCACCCTCGCCGAACCGCCGATCGGGCACGACGTGGTGACCCGCGACGACGTCGCGGCGGTGATCGTGGCGCTGCTGGACGCGTCCGACGTCCGGCACCGCACCCTCGACCTGCTCAACGGCCCCACCCGGATCGCCGACGCCGTCGCCTCGCTCCGCCCGGCCCTGGGCCGCTAGACGGTGTAGATGGCCTCGATCTCGGCCGCGAAGTCCTTCATCACGACGTTGCGCTTGACCTTGAGGCTCGGCGTGAGGTGACCGGCCTCCTCGGTCAGGTCGACGGCCAGGATCACGTGCTTCTTGATCGCCTCGGCCTGGCTGACCGAGGCGTTGGCCGCGGCGACGGCGGCGTCGATCTCGGCGACCAGGTCGGCGTCGCGGCGCAGCTCGTCGACCGTCAGCGACGCCGCCTTGCCGTGCCGCTCCTTCCACGGGCCGAGCGCCTCGGCGTCCAGCGTGACGAGCGCGGCGATGAACTTGCGGCCGTCGCCGACCACCAGGCACTGGCTGACCAGCGGGTGCGCGCGGAGCCTGTCCTCCAGCGGGGCGGGCGCGACGTTCTTGCCCGCCGCCGTCACCAGGATCTCCTTCTTCCGGCCGGTGATCTTCAGGAAGCCGTCGCCGTCGAGGGAGCCGAGGTCGCCGGTGTGGAACCAGCCGTCCTCGTCCAGGACCTCCTTGGTGGCGGCCTCGTTGTTCCAGTAGCCGCGCATGATGTCGACGCCGCGGGCGAGGACCTCGCCGTCCTCGGCGATGTGGACGTCCACCCCCGGGATCGGCTGCCCGACGGTCCCGATCCTGTTCGCGGTCGGACGGTTCACGCTGATCGGCGCGGTCGTCTCGGTGAGCCCGTAGCCCTCCAGGATCGTGATGCCGACGCCGCGGAAGAAGTGGCCGAGCCGCTCGCCGAGCGCCGCGCCGCCCGACACCGCGTACTTCACCTCGCCGCCGACCGCCGCGCGCAGCTTCTTGTAGACGAGCACGTCGAACACCTTGTGCTTGGCTTTCAGCCCGAGCCCGGGGCCGCCCCCGTCCAGCGACCGGCTGAAGGCCACCGCCGTCTCCGCCGCCGCCCTGAAGACCTTGTCCCGGCCGCTGGCGGCCGCCTTCTGCTCAGCGCCGTTGTAGACCTTCTCGAACACGCGCGGGACGGCGAGCAGGAACGTCGGACGGAACGTCGCCAGGTCGGGCAGCAGGTCGGGGACGTTGCTGTGCCCGAGGACGATCCCGCCCTCGATCACCGCGACCTGGATCAGCCGGGCGAACACGTGCGCCAGCGGCAGGAACAGCAGCGTGGAACTGCCCTCGACGGCGACCTCGGCGATCGCGCCCCGCACCGCGTTGCGGGCGGTCTTCACCAGGTTCCCGTGGGTGATCTCGCACCCCTTGGGCCGCCCGGTGGTGCCCGACGTGTAGATGAGCGTGGCGACATCGCCGCCACTGCGGGAGCGGCGGCGCTCCTCGACGACGTCGTCGCCGACGTCGGCGCCCAGCGCGACGACCTCGTCGACCCCGCCCGCGTCGATGCCCCAGACGTGCACGAGGCCGGGCAGCCGGTCGCGGAGCCCTTCGACCGCCGTGACGTGCTCGCCGGTCTCGGCGAACACGGCCTTCGCGCCGGAGTCGCCGGCGATCCACTCGATCTGCTCGTCCGAGGACGTCTCGTAGATCGGGACGGAGACCGCGCCGGCCGTCCAGATCGCGTAGTCGAGAACGGTCCATTCGTAGCGGGTGCGCGACAGGAGGCCGACCCGGTCGCCGGGCTCGATCCCGGCGGCGACCAGGCCCTTGGCGACGGCGGTGGCCTCGGCCGCGAACTCGGCCGCGGTGACGGCGCTCCACGCGGGCGCCCCCGCTGTGCCGGTCTTGCGCCGCGCGACGATCGCCCCCGGTTCCTCGGCGGCCCGGGTGAAGGGCGCGTCGGTCAGTACGGCGGAGTCGGGGACCTCCACCATCGCGGGGACGCTGAACTCGCGCACGGCCTGCTCCTGTGGTCGCTCGACACGGACGGGAAAGGGGCTTCTCCGAAACCGCATGATACCCACCGGTAGGCGCCCCGCCGAGGGACCGGCTCGTCGAGCGGAGCTCGTCCCTTGAATGGCGGTGGGTGGGGGCTGGAGGACGGTCCGGACCTCGGCGGTGGTTGAGGTTCGGGGCGGCGGGGTAACGGCACTGCAAAGGTCGCACGGTGCCGCCTGCGCGCGGCGGCCGGTCGCCTACTCTTAGCCCGTCATACACGAACGTGGTCCGGGGGTAACGGAACGCCATGTCGCTGCTCGAAATCATCGCGCTGACGGCCGACGACGCGCGGGCGGCGCAGGACGGCGGCGCCGACCGGCTGGAGGTCGTCGCCGACATGGCCGCGGACGGCCTCACCCCCGATCCCGAACTCGTCGCCGCCGTGCGGCGGGCCACGACGCTGCCGATCCGGGTGATGCTGCGGGCCAACGC
>JBOHBY010000210.1:0-2162 GCA_050698635.1 Spirillospora sp. | reverse complement strand
CCGCGCCGCCTGTTCCGCCCGTCCTGCCTGCGCCGCCCGCTCCGCCCGTCCCGGCGGGGACGGCGATCTCGCCCCAGCCGACCGCGTCACCGGACGTCAGCCGGACGAGGATGCTCTGCGGACGCCGCCCGCGCGGCATCGCCACGCGGTAGGCGTCGCAGCCATGGATCTGGGGCACCCGCATCCGCCTTTCGAGGACGTCGTCACGCTCGCCGTTCCCCTCAATCTTCCCCCCTCCGCGGAGCGCGCGGGAACCCGCGCAGGGGGCGCCGCTCGTAGCCGCCGTCCGCCAGGCCCGCGAGACGCTCGAACGGGTTGTAGGACGCCCAGTCCCCGCACAGCAGCATCGACACCCCGGCGCACACCCCGTACAGCGGGATCATGACGAGCCCCAGGCACCAGGCGTACTGCGTCGCATGCCGCCCCTCGTGCCGCAGCAGCCGGGACTCGTCGTCGAGGCGGGACGCGTCGCCGCGCACGAGGACGACGTTGCCGACGGTGAACGCGGGCGCGATCGGCAGCGGGAGCCGGTACCCGCCCGCGACCAGCAGCCCGTCCGGGCCCCGCCGGGCACGCCGGGAGCCGCGCGCGGCGGTCGCGGCCAGCAGCAGCCCGAATCCCGTCGAGAGGTTGACCGCGTTGACGGCCTGGCGAAGGCGGTGCGCCGTTCTCACGTCACCAGTGTCCCCCGGCGGCGCCCGCCGGGGGAGTGGCCGCCCAGGTCACTTGGGGCAGGTCACTTGGGGCAAATCACCTGGGGCACGTCACTTGGGGCAGCTGGATTCGAGCGACACCGGCTTGCTCGGCGGCTTGGTCGACTGTCCGCCGTTCGGGTAGTCGTCGTCGCCGGTGCCGGTGGGCGACTCGCTCGGCGTCGCGCCCGCGGACGCGCCGGCGGACGCGCTCGGGTGGCTGCTCACCTGCCGCGGATCGGAGTTGACGGCGTCGGACGTCAGCTTGCGGATCAGCTCGAAGTCGGGGTTCCCCGTGTAGATCAGCGGCGGCACGAACTGGAGGCTGTTGATCTTCGCGCCGTCCTTGACCTTGCCCGACAGCTTCACCAGCGCGGGCAGCAGCTCCTGCGGAATGTCGGTCGACAGGGTCCGCTTGGCGGCGTCGGCGAGCTTGTCGAAGCTGGTCAGCACGGTCTTCGGATCGGCCTGCTCGGCGATCGCGCGCATCAGGCACTTCTGCCGGCCCATCCGGACGTAGTCGCTGCTGTTGGTGCGGGACCGTCCGTACCAGAGCGCCTCTTTGCCCGACAGCTTCCGGTAGCCGGGCTTCAGGACGGCGCCCTCCAGCCCGTACGGGATCGGCTCGTCGACCTTCATCTTGACGCCGCCCATGGCGTCGACGATGTCGGCGAACCCGAACATGTCGACGAGGATGTAGTAGTCGACGCGCAGGCCGATGACACCGGCGATCGTGTCCTTGAGCAGCTGGGGGCCGCGGTGGTTCTTGGCGACGCCGGGCACCACGTCCGGGTGCTCCTCGGCGTACTGGTACACCTCGTTCAGCAGGCCGGGGTTCTGCGCGCCGTCGCCGGTGAAGCCGTACGGGAAGCGGTCGCGGGCCGGGCCCGGCGGGAACGGGACGTTCTCCAGGTTGCGCGGCAGGCTCAGCAGCACCGTGTCGCCGGTCTCGGTGTCGACGCTGGCGACCGTCATGCTGTCGGTGCGCACGCCGGTGCGGTTCTCGGCGGCGTCGCCGCCGATGAGCAGGATGTTGACGCGGGGCTGCCCGTCGAACGGGTCGTCGGCGTCGACGGGCCTGCCGTTCTCGCTTCCGCTGCGGAAGATGTCGGTCAGCGTGTCCCTGGCGACATAGCTCTTGTGCGCCGACCAGGCCGCGGGCGCCGCGACGGCGACGCACAGCACGATGACCGAGGCCGTGCCGAGCGAGTGGGCGACGCCCGACATGCGGGCGGGACGCAGCACCAGATACGACCAGACCACCACGATCATCCAGAGCACGCCGAGCGTGATGAGCCCGGCGGTCAGCCGCCGCAGCATGTCCGGCTGGACGGCGAGCGTCGGGATCTCGGAGCGGTAGACCGTGGCGGCGCCCGCGACGGCGGCGACGACCGCCAGGTACAGCGCGAGCAGCACGCCCCCGGCGACGCGGCGGCCGGCGACGAAATGGGCGACGCCCCACACCAGGGC
>JBOHBY010000209.1:0-6844 GCA_050698635.1 Spirillospora sp. | reverse complement strand
GGCCTGCTGCCCGCGGACGCGCGGCGCCGCGCCGGTGAGCAGGGCGCCGGCGGCGACCGGTTCCGCGAGATCGTCAAGATGCTCGGCGACGACGGCCACCTCGGCTACGGCTGGCCGCAGGAGTACGGCGGGCAGGGCCGGACGGTCGCCGAGCAGTACGTGTTCTTCGACGAGGTGCAGCGGGCCGGGCTGCCGTTCCCGTTCGTCACCGTCAACACGGTCGGCCCGACGCTCATGCGGTACGGGACGGACGAACAGCAGCGCCGTTTCCTGCCCGGCATCCTGTCCGGCGACATCGTCTTCGCGATCGGATACACCGAACCCGACGCGGGCACCGACCTGGCGTCCCTGCGCACGAAGGCCGTCCGCGACGGCGACCACCTCGTCATCGACGGCGGCAAGGTCTTCACCAGCGGCGCCAACACCGCCGACCACATCTGGCTCGCCGTCAGGACGAACCCCGACGCCCCCAAACACCAGGGCATCTCCATCCTGATCGTCCCGACCGACGCCGACGGGTTCTCCTGGAGCCCCATCCGGACCGTCGGCGGAATGATCGTCACGGCGACGTACTACAACGGCGTCCGTGTCCCGGCGTCCTCGGTCGTCGGGGACGTCGACGGCGGCTGGAACCTGATCACCACCCAGCTCAACCACGAACGGATCGGGCTCGCCGCCCTCGGCGGCCGGATGATCCGCCTGTGGGAGGACGTCCGCGACTGGGCCCGCGACAACGGCGCCATCGACCTGCCCTGGGTGCGCGCCGACCTCGCCCGCACGCACGCCAGGCTGGAGGCGATGCGGCTGCTGAACTGGAAGATGACCATGGCCGTGCAGGCCGGGACCCTGACCGGCGCACGGGCCGGGGCGCAGGCCGGTGCCGCCAAGGCGTACGGGACGGAGACGCACATCGACGTCCAGCGCACCCTTACCGGGATCCTCGGCGCGGCCGGACGGATCCGTCCCGAGTCGCCCGGAGCGGTTCTCCACGGCCAGATCGAGCAGCTGTCGCGGCAGGGCATCGTGAACACGTTCGGCGGCGGAGTCAACGAGGTGCTACGCGACATGGTCGCCGTCCAGGGCCTAGGACTCCCGAAGTCGAGGCGCGTATGAAAAACCACAGCGCGTACGAGGAGCGACTCCAAGCCTGGACGGGCCGCGAACTGATGCCCCGCCGCCTCGGCCAGGACCCGGTCAACGTCCCCATGATCCGCCACTGGGTCGAAGCGATGTCGGACGAGAACCCCATCTACCTCGACGAAACCGCCGCCCGCGCCACAGGACGCGACGGCATCGTGGCACCCGCGTCGATGATGCAGACATGGACGATGCGCGGCTACGCGGCGTCCACCCGCCCCCCAACCGCCGCCCCAGCCGCCTCCGCCGCCGATGAGCTGGACGAACTGCTGGCCGAGGGCGGCTACACGTCCGTCGTCGCGACCGACTCGGACTTCGAGTTCCACCGCGAACTGACACCGGGCGACCACATCAGCGTCGAGGAAATCATCGAGTCGATATCCCCCGAAAAGAAGACGGCACTGGGCGCGGGCCGCTTCGTCAGCACGCTCAGGACCTACCGTGACGCGACAGGCGAGATCGTGGCCACCCAACGCTGGCGAACCCTCCGCTACCACCCCACCGAGAAGCCGGAGCCGGAGCCCAAGCCCCGACGCCCAAGACCCGCGATCAACCCCGACAACGCCTTCTGGTTCGAGGCGGCCCGCGAGCACCGCCTGGTCATCCAGCGCTGTTCCGCATGCGCGTCGCCGCGCCATCCGCCGGGCCCGTGCTGCCCCCGATGCGGCTCGTTCGACTGGGACACCGTCGAGTCGTCCGGCACGGGCCACGTCCACACCTACGTGATCAACCACCACCCCCGCCATCCGGCCTTCGAGCATCCCCTGGCCGTCGCCGTGATCGAGCTGGCCGAAGGCACCCGCCTGATCGCGAACCTCACGGACGTCGCCGCCCTGGACGACATCAAGATCGGCATGCGAGTCGTCCTCGACTGGATCGACCCGGACCCAGACCTGTCCCTGCCGGTCTTCCGCCCCGCCGACGCCGAGGAGCGCTGATGGACTTCACCCTGGGCGAAGAGCTGGCGGCCGTCCACGACCTGGCCCGCCGGATCTTCACCGACCACGCCACCCAGGAGCGGATCAACGCGGCCGAGCGGTCCAGAACCGGCTTCGACGAAGTTCTGTGGACGACCCTGGCGGATTCCGGCCTGCTCGGCGCCGCGCTGCCCGAGGACGGCGGCGGCGCGGGTCTCGGCGTCAGTGGGCTAGCCGCCGTACTGGAGGAGCAGGGCCGCGCCACCGCACCCGCCCCGATCTGGCCGACGGTCGTCGCCGCGCTCACCCTCGCTGAGCATGGCACCCTCGCACAACGGAAGATCCTTCCCGCCCTGGCAGACGGCACCGACCGGCTGACCATCGCGTTGGAGGAGTTCGCCCCGTCCGGCCCCGCCGAACCGCGCTGCGCCGCCGTCCGCGACGGCGAGGACTGGCTCCTGACCGGCACGAAGGCGGCCGTCCCGACCCCGTTCGGCGCGAGCGGCGTCCTAGTCGCCGCCAGCTCGGCGCACGGCCCCGGCCTCTTCCTCCTGGACCCGGCCGCCCCCGGCGCGACCTGGCAACGCACCGAAACCACCGCCCACGACAGCGCCGGACACCTGACCCTGGACGCCGCCCCCGCCCGCTCCCTCCCCGCCGCTGCCCTCCCCACCGCGCTCCGCCTCGCCCGCGTCGCGCTGGCCGCCACCCAGACCGGCGTAGCCGAGGGCGCGCTCCGCATGGCGGTCACCTACCTGGCGGGACGCGAGCAGTTCGGTCGCCCGCTCGCCACCTTCCAGGCGGCGCAGCACCAGCTCGCCGACTGCTACATCGAGATCGACGCCCTCCGTGTCTGCCTGTGGCACGCGATCTCCCTGATCGCCGCCGGCGAGGACGCGGAGTCGGCCGTCCTGGTGGCCAAGTGGTGGTCGGACGAGGGCGGGCTGAACGTCGTCCACCGCGTCCAGCACCTGCACGGCGGCATTGGCGTGGACGTCGAATACCCGGTACACCGCCACTTCCTCTGGGGCAAGCAGATCTCCGCCACGCTCGGCGGTGCGTCCCAGGACCTCGCCCTACTAGGAGCCAGCCTGTGACCCGCAATGCCGACGACGTGACGATCGAGGACGTCAGGATCGAGGACGTCACGGTCGGGGACGAGCTCCCCATCCTGAGCATCCCGCTGACCCGCACGATGATCGTCGCGACCGCGCTGGCGAGCCGCGACTACCAGGACGTCCACCACGACCCGTCGCTCGCTGTCGGGCGCGGCTCCAAGGACATCTTCATGAACATCCTGACGACGAACGGCCTGGTGGACCGGTACGTCACCGGCTGGGCCGGTCCCACCGCCGTGGTCAGGGCCAGCAGAATCCGCCTAGGCGCCCCCAACCACCCCGGCGACACCATGATCCTCACAGGCACTGTCACGGCGAAACATCCTGGCAGCGGCCACGTAGAGATCGCGATACGCGGCGTCAACTCCCTCGGCACGCACGTGACCGGCACCGTCGTCGTCGAACTGCGGGCCTCCGTCGCTCCGCCGCAGCGGACTGGCTCATGAGCACGCCGCTGTCCGGCGCCGCCGCGATCGCGGGCATCGGCGCCACCGAGTTCTCCAAGCGGTCAGGACGCAGCGAACTGCGGCTCGCCTGCGAGGCCGTCCTCGCCGCCGTCACCGACGCCGGGCTCGAACCGTCCGACGTGGACGGCATGGTCACGTTCACCGCCGACACCAGTTCCGAGATCCACATCGCCCGCAACCTCGGCATCGGCGAACTGACGTTCTCCTCCCGCATCGGCCACGGCGGCGGCGCCGCCTGCGCCACCGTCCAGCAGGCCGCCATGGCCGTCGCCACCGGCGTCGCCGACGTCGTCGTCTGCTACCGCGCCTTCAACGAACGCTCCGGTACCCGCTACGGCCTCGGCCAGGCCGACCGCCCCCTGGACACCGGCGCCGACCGTGCCGCCTACTCGTGGACGACGCCGTTCGGACTCGCGACCCCCGCCCAATGGGTCGCCATGTTCGCCCGCCGCTACATGCACGAGTACGGCGCCACCAGCGAGGACTTCGGCCGGATCGCCGTCGTCGACCGCAGGCACGCCGCAGAGAACCCCGCCGCCTGGTTCTACGGCCGTCCCATCACCCTCGAAGACCACCAGGCGTCCCGCTGGATCGCCGAGCCTCTCCGGCTGCTCGACTGCTGCCAGGAAAGCGACGGCGGCCAGGCCGTGGTCGTCGTTTCCGCCGAACGCGCCCGCGACCTCCCGCACCGTCCCGCCCTGATCCGCGGTGCCGCGCAGGGGTCCGGTGTCGACCAGCAGATGATGACCAGCTACTACCGCTCCGAAATCACCGGAATCCCGGAGATGGGCCTGGTAGGACGCCAACTCTACGCGCAGTCACACCTGACGCCCGCCGACGTCCAGGCCGCCATTCTCTACGACCACTTCACGCCGCTGGTCCTGCCGCAGCTGGAGGAACTGGGCTTCTGCCCGAAGGGCGAAGGAAAGGACTTCGTCGCGGACGGCAACCTGGACGTCGACGGACGTCTCCCGTTCAACACTCACGGCGGACAGCTCGGTGAGGCTTACATTCACGGCATGAACGGAATCGCGGAGGCCGTTCGTCTCGTCCGGGGGACGTCGGTCAACCAGCCTGATGATGTCCACAATGTTCTGGTAACGGCCGGAACGGGCGTCCCGACCAGTGGCCTGATCCTGGGATCGGACATCTGAACAAAATCAAATCCGCGGTGGGGGTAGGGCATGGACGAGCTGACGATTCCGGGGGTGCTGGCGCGGGCGGCCGAGGAGTTTCCGGACGCGGAGGCCGTCGTGGACGGGGACGTCCGTGTGACGTTCGCCGAATTGCGGGAACGTGTGTGGGAGGCGGCGGGCGCGTTTATTGGGGCTGGGGTCGAGTGCGGCGACCGGGTCGCGATCTGGGCGCCGAACGGGCTCGGGTGGGTCGTTTCTGCGCTCGGCGCGATGGGGGCGGGGGCGACGCTCGTTCCGTTGAATACGCGGTTCAAGGGGGACGAGGCGCGGTGGCCGCTCGCCAAGGCCGGCGTCAAGCTCCTTTTCGTCGAGGACGGATTTCTCGGTATCGATTTTCCGGGGATGCTTGGTATCGGGGAATCGGGGGCTGTTCGTGGGCTGCCTGTGCTGGAGGGTGTGGTCACGCTCAATGGAGGCGGGCGGCCTGGCGTTCGGGGGTGGGAGGAGTTTGTGGGCGGGGGCGTTTCCCGGGTGGAGGCTGATGCGCGGGCCGGATTTGTTCGGGCGGGGGATATCGCGGATGTGCTGTTCACGTCCGGGACGACGGGGAGGCCCAAGGGTGTGATGTGCACGCATGAGCAGAACGTCCGTACCTACGCGGCGTGGACGGGGCGGACTGGGCTCCGGGGCGGGGACCGATATCTGATCGTCAATCCGCTGTTCCATTCTTTCGGGTACAAGGCGGGCGTGCTGGCCTGCCTTTTGAAAGGCGCGACGATGGTGCTCCAGCGGACGTTCGACGTCCCGGAGACGCTGCGGCTGATCGAACAGGAGAAGATCACCGTCCTGCCCGGTCCGCCGACGATCTACACCTCGCTGCTCGACGCCCCGGGCGGGGACGAGCGCGACCTGTCGTCGTTGCGGCTGGCCGTGACGGGTGCGGCGGACGTTCCCGTGGCGCTCGTCCGGCGTCTCAGGGCGGAGTTGTTCCCGCAGGTCGTCACGGCCTACGGGTTGACGGAGTCGGCGGGCACGGTGTCGGCCTGCTCGGTGGACGATGACGCCGAGACCATCGCCACCACGTGCGGGAGGCCGATCGCCGACGTCGAGATCGCGATCGTCGGCGAGCGAGGCGAGCAGGTCCCGGCGGGGACGGACGGCGAGGTGCTCGTCCGCGGCTACAACGTGATGAAGGGCTACCTGGACGATCCGGAGGCGACCGCGGCGACGGTCCGCGACGGCTGGCTCGACACCGGTGACCGGGGACGTCTGGACGAGCGCGGCAACCTCGTCATCACCGGTCGCACGAAGGAGATGTTCGTCGTCGGCGGCTTCAACGTGTATCCGGCCGAGGTCGAGGACGTCCTCGCGCGCCATGACGCCGTCGCCGAGTCCGGTGTCGTCGGCGTTCCGGACGCGCGCCTGGGCGAGGTCGGGCGCGCCTTCGTGCGGCTCCGGCCGGGCCGGGACGCGACGGAAGGCGAGCTGATCGGGCATTGCCGGGAGCGGCTCGCGAACTTCAAAGTCCCGCGGCGGGTTGTTCTTGTGGACGACCTTCCGAAAACGGCGTCCGGCAAAATCCGCCGCGTCGAGCTCAAAGAGTTGTCATGATGCGGGCCCTGTGCTCGGGGACTGTGCCCCAGGCTGAATACAGGGCGCGTGCTTTGCGGATCCACAGGGACGGGGCGTATTCGTCGGTGTAGCCGATCGCGCCGTGTACCTGCAATGCGGTCTTGGCCATCAGGTATGACGCTTCGGATGCGGCGACCTTGGCGGCGGATACGTCTCGCGCGAATTCCGGTGTCCCGTACGACAGCGCCGCCCCGTACACGAGCGGGCGCGCGAATTCGAGTTCCACCAGCGCGGTGGCCAGATGGTGCTTGATGGCCTGGTATTCGCCGATCGGACGTCCGAACTGCCGCCGCGTCTTGGCGTAGCCGACGGATACGTCCAGGAGCGACCGTCCGAGGCCGATCTGCTGTGCGGCGCACAGCAACGCGCCGAAATCTGTGAAGCCGGAGCCGGAGCCGGAGCCGGAGCCGGAGCCGTGCTGAATGCGGAATAGGTGG
>JBOHBY010000208.1:0-3249 GCA_050698635.1 Spirillospora sp. | reverse complement strand
CCTTGGAGATGTGCAGCAGCCCGTCACGTCCGGGCAGGAGCGAGACGAAGGCGCCGAACGCCGCCGTCTTGACCACAGTGCCGAGGAACCGGTCGCCAACCTTCGGCATGGTCGGGTTGGCGATCGCGTTGATCCGGTCGACGGCGGCCTGGGCCGAAGGCCCATCGGTCGCGCCGACGTAGATCGTGCCATCGTCCTCAATGGAGATCTCGGCGCCGGTCTCGTCCTGGATCGCGTTGATGGTCTGCCCCTTGGGACCGATCACCATGCCGATCTTGTCGACCGGGACCTTCACCGAGGTGACCCGGGGGGCGTACTGCGACATGCCGGCCGGGGACTCGATCGCCTCGGCCATCACGTCGAGGATGGTCTGGCGGGCGTCGTGCGCCTGCTGCAACGCACTGGCGAGCACATCGGACGGAATGCCGTCCAGCTTGGTGTCCAGCTGCAGCGCGGTGACGAAGTCTTTGGTGCCGGCGACCTTGAAGTCCATGTCGCCGAAGGCGTCCTCGGCGCCGAGGATGTCGGTCAGCGTGACGTACTCGTCGCCCTCGTTGATCAGGCCCATCGCGATGCCCGCCACCATCTGCCTGAGCGGGACGCCCGCGTCCAGCAGCGACATGGTGGACGCGCACACCGAGCCCATCGAGGTGGACCCGTTCGACCCGAGCGCCTCCGACACCTGCCGGATCGCGTACGGGAACTCCTCGCGGGTCGGCAGCACCGGCAGCAGCGCGCGCTCGGCGAGGGCGCCGTGCCCGATCTCGCGGCGCTTGGGCGACCCGACGCGGCCAGTCTCACCGGTGGAGTACGGCGGGAAGTTGTAGTTGTGCATGTAGCGCTTGGTGCGCTCGGGGTTGAGCGTGTCGATCATCTGCTCCATGCGGAGCATGTTCAGCGTCGTCACGCCCAGGATCTGCGTCTCGCCGCGCTCGAACAGCGCCGAGCCGTGCACGCGCGGGATGACGTGCGCCTCGGCGGACAGCTGGCGGATGTCCTTGAGGCCGCGGCCGTCCATGCGCAGCCCGTCGCGGATGACCCGCTCGCGGACCAGCTTCTTGGTGACCGCGCGGTAGGCGGCGGAGATCTCCTTCTCGCGGCCCTCGAACGTCTCGGCGAGCTTCTCGGCGACACCGGCCTTGAGCTCGTCGAGGCGGGACTCGCGGTCCTGCTTGCCGGCGATGGTGAGCGCCTGCGCCAGGTCTTCGCTGACGGCGTCCGTGACGGCGGCGAGCACGTCGTCCTGGTAGTCCAGGAAGATCGGGTACTCGGCGGTCTCCTTCGCGGCGACGGCGGCGAGGTCGCTCTGCGCCTTGCACAGCGCCTTGATGAACGGCTTGGCCGCCTCCAGGCCCTCGGCCACGGTCTCCTCGGTCGGGGCGGTGGCGCCCTCGCCGACGAGCTTGATCGTGTCGCGGGTGGACTCGGCCTCCACCATCATGATCGCGACATCGCCGTCGGCCAGCACGCGGCCGGCCACGACCATGTCGAACGTGGCGTTCTCCAGTTCGGTGTGGGTCGGGAAGCCGACCCACCGGCCCTCGATCAGCGCGACGCGGACGCCGCCGATCGGGCCGGAGAACGGCAGCCCGGCCAGCTGCGTGGACATCGACGCGGCGTTGATCGCGACGACGTCGTACAGGTGGTCGGGGTCCAGCGCCATGATCGTCTCGACGATCTGGATCTCGTTGCGCAGGCCCTTGGTGAACGACGGGCGCAGCGGCCTGTCGATCAGCCGGCAGGTCAGGATCGCGTCCTCGGACGGACGGCCCTCCCGGCGGAAGAACGAGCCGGGGATGCGCCCGGCCGCGTACATCCGCTCCTCGACGTCCACGGTCAGCGGGAAGAAGTCGAGGTTGTCCTTCGGCTTCTTGGACGCGGTCGTCGCCGACAGCACCATCGTGTCGTCGTCGAGATAGACGACGGCGGAGCCGGCGGCCTGGCGGGCCAGCCGGCCCGTCTCGAAGCGGATGGTGCGGGTGCCGAACGTGCCGTTGTCGATCACGGCCTCGGTGCTCTGCGCGCCGTCGATGCGCACGGGTTCTGTCACGAGAAACCTCCTCAGGGTTCCATTGCGGTCCTCGCGGCCGTTTCCCGTGGTCGTGCACGCTGCCGGTCTTCGATCGAAGCGCCCGGATCGGGCTGCCCGCCGAACGCGGCGGGACGGATCCGGAAGCCACTACCGAGGACCGGCCCGCACCAGCGGTGTCCGCGAGGCTTCGTCTGTAGTTGTGCGGCCTGACCCGCGCCCCGTGCGGGGCGGGCGGGCGGCGGCCGCCGTGTGCTCCGGGCGCCCGGCCCTCCGGCCGGACCCTGCCCTGCGGGCGGGTCCGTGGGCGGGCCCCCGGGCACGTCCGAAACGAGGTGTCGCACCCCGTCCGGCCCATCGGCCCAAAAAGGAAGGGAGTGGCCCGGCGGGCCACTCCCTCACGTCCTAGCGGCGCAGGCCGAGTCGCTCGATCAGCTGCCGATAGCGGTTGATGTCCTTGTTGGACAGGTACTTCAGGAGCCGGCGACGACGGCCGACCAGCAGCAGGAGGCCGCGGCGGCTGTGGTGGTCGTGCTTGTGCTCCTTGAGGTGCTCGGTCAGATCGTTGATCCGACGCGTGAGCAGCGCGACCTGGACCTCCGGGGATCCGGTGTCACCCTCAGTGGTCGCGTACTCCGAGATGATCTTGTTCTTGGTGGCGGTGTCGAGCGACACGTGGCTCCTTCGATGCGATCGTCACCCGCAGATCCGGGGCCCGTGGGCGCGCGGGTCCGCATGGTGCGTGTTAAGAGAGTGGCGGGCCGCATGAGGGTGCAGCCAGCCGCGCCGGGGCCCTTCCCGGCGACTATTCACCGTACCATGCCGGAAAGCCCGCCGGTTACGAAGCGGAAAGCCCCGCTATCGCTCGGTACGCGGGGTTTGTGGCGTCTCCGGCTCGGCTGAGGTGAGCTCGCGGGCGCGGTCGACGTCGCGGTGCATCTCCTCGACCAGCGCCTCGACCGAGTCGAACTTCAGCGTGTCGCGGATGCGGGCGGTGAAGTCGGCGGACATGTGCTCGCCGTACAGGTCGAGGTCGTCGCGGTCCAGCGCGTACGCCTCGACGGTCCGCTCCCCCGCGCCCTCGAACGTCGGGTTCGTGCCGATCGAGATCGCCGCCGGCCAGCGGAAGCCGGGGTAGCGGTCGGAGTCGCAGCCGAGCCAGCCCGCGTACACGCCGTCGGCGGGGATCGCGGTGTGCGGCAGCGTCTCCAGGTTGGCGG
>JBOHBY010000207.1:0-7239 GCA_050698635.1 Spirillospora sp. | reverse complement strand
TCGCCGAGGTCCGGATCCATGCCGACACCGGCGAGATCCGGGTGCCCCGGCTGCTCGGCGTGTTCGCCGTCGGCCGGATCGTCAACCCGCGCACCGCCCGCTCGCAGCTCGTCGGCGGGATGGTGATGGGCCTGTCCGCGGCACTGCACGAGCACGGCGTCATGGACCCGGCCCCCGGCCAGGTCGTCACCCGCGACCTCGCCGACTACCACATCGCCGCGCACGCCGACGTCCAGGATGTCGACGCCGTCTGGATCGACGAGTTCGACCCGCACTACAACGCGCTCGGCGCGAAGGGCGTCGGCGAGATCGGGATCGTCGGCGTCCCGGCCGCGATCGCCAACGCGGCGTATCACGCGACCGGCGTCCGTGTCCGCGATCTTCCCCTCACGCCCGACGCGTTCCTGCGCTGACGTGCGGTCACACCGGAATCAACCCTTGTTCGGCAAACTCTATATACTGTAGCCTATGGTGCATTGAGTTTGGCGGGGGAGGATTCCGGGAGGGAACCGGCAGTGCTGAGTCACGAGAACAACGACCTGGTCACGCGCGTGGGCCCGGGGACGCCGATGGGTTCGCTGATGCGGGAGTACTGGGTCCCGGCCCTGCTGTCGCGCGAACTGCCCGAGCCGGACGGCGATCCGGTGCGCGTCCTGCTGCTCGGCGAGAAACTGATCGCCTTCCGCGACTCGTCCGGACGGATCGGCCTGCTGCCCAGCAACTGCCCGCACCGCGGCGCCTCGCTGTTCTTCGGACGCAATGAGGACGACGGCCTGCGCTGCGTCTACCACGGCTGGAAGTTCGACGTCACCGGCGCCTGCGTGGACATGCCGAGCGAGCCCCCGGAAAGCGACTTCAAGCGGAAGGTCAAGCCCCGCGGATATCCGTGTGCCGAGCGCGGCGGAATCGTCTGGACCTATATGGGCCCGCGCGCGGAACCGCCGCCGCTGCCCGACTTCGAGCAGCTCGACGACGACGTCGAGAACCGGGAGTCGTTCGCCAGCTACCGTGACTGCAACTGGCTCCAGGTCCTGGAAGGCGACCTGGACACCTCGCATGTCGGCTTCCTGCACAACGGCCACGGCTCACCCGACGAAGTCGGCGAAGGAACGTTCCTGCAATTCGCGTTGCAGGACCAAGCGCCCCGCTACAAGGTGCTCGACACCGACTTCGGCACGACGTACGGCGCGTACCGTCCGGCCGGAAACGACGAGGACTACTACTGGCGCATCGGCCATTTCCTTTTCCCCTTCTACACGATGACCCCGACCGGAGTACTCGGCCTGAGGGTCGGTGTCCGCGCCTGGGTTCCGATGGACGACCACCACACCCTGCAATTCAGCGTCGGCATCAAGCGCACCTATCTCGCGCCCCCGGGACAGCGCGTCGGGATCACCGGGAAACTGCCGCCCCAGAAACCCAACACGACCGGCTGGCTCGGCCGCTTCCGCCTCGAACAGGACGCCGACAACGACTACCTCATCGACCGCGACGCCCAGCGGCGCGGCGACAGCTACACCGGGATCGAGTACATCTCCACCCAGGACGTCGCCGTCACCGAGAGCATGGGCGCGATCTACGACCGCACCCAGGAGAAGCTCGGCAGCTCCGACATGATGATCATCCGGGTCCGGCGGCGGCTGATCGCGGCCGCGAAGGCGCTGGCGGAGCAGGGCGTCACCCCGCCGGGGGTCGACGATCCCGAGGTCTACCAGCAGCGTTCCGGCGGCATCGTCCTGCCGAAGGACGCCGACTGGGTCGAGCGCACCCAGAACCTGCGCCGCGCCAGGGTCGAGCACCCCGAACTCGACCCGTCCGTCGCGGGCGGCATCTGAACCGGCGCGCGGCGAAAGAAGGCGGTCCCGCCATGAACGTGGACGATTATCTGGCCATCCCCTACATCCTGGACGTCGTCGCCGTGCAGGGCCCGGACGGCGAATGGGTCTGCCGCCTCGAATACGAGGAGCTGCCGGGCTGCGTGGCCGAGGCCAGGTCGCCGTTCGACGCCCTGGACAGGCTCGAAGAGCTACGCGAGGAGTACATCCGGAAGCTGGTGCGCGAGGGCCGCCCCGTCCCGGCCCCTCGGGCGGCCCTCCGGCCAGGGACGGCCGCGCTCCGGCCGGGAGCCGCCCGGTGACCGCCCGGACCCTGCCGCGCGGCACGGCCCGTGGCGGACGGATCGGCGGTCGGATCGTCCGGGCGCGGCGCAGGTTCCTGCCCGCCGACACGCTCGTCGTGCTTGTGCTTGTCCTGCTGGTGGGGTTCCTGTTCATCTACCCGTTCCTGATGCTCGTCTACGGGGCGTTCCGCACCGCCGCGCCGGGCCTGCCGGGCGACTTCTCCGCCGACGGCATCACCGGCGCCTACAAGGACTCCAAGGTCTGGACGACCCTGAAGAACTCGGCGCTCTACTCCGGCGCCGTCCAGGTGCTGTGCCTGACCATGGGGGCGTTCTTCGCGTGGGTCGTGACCCGGACGACGACACCGCTGCGGCGGCTCGTCACGCCCATCATGGTGCTGGTCTTCGCCACCCCGACGATCTTCTTCACGATCGGGTGGGGGATGCTCGGCCGCGACCCCGCCGGGCTGATCAACGCGGGCTACCGGCATCTGCCGCTGCCCGGCGACTCCATCGTGAACGTCGAGTCGTGGTACGGCATCATCGGCGTGACCTCGCTGAAGCTGACCGCGATCGTCTACTTCCTCTTCCTCGGCTCGTTCATGGGCCTCAACCGGAGCCTGGAGGAGGCGTCCAGGGTGGCCGGGGCGGGACGGCTCTCGACCGTCCTGCGCGTCGAGCTTCCCGTGCTGGCCCCGGCGATCACCGGGATCGCGATCCTCGGCTTCACCGCCGGGCTGAGCCTGCTCGACATCCCGCTGCTGCTCGGCCTGCCCGCCGACATCCACGTCTTCCCGACGGAGATCCTGTCGCACGTCACGGCGGAGACGCCGTCCGACTACGCGGGCGCGAGCGCGCTGTCGATGCTGCTGGTCGCGATCGTCATCGGGCTCGTGCTGGTGCAGCGGAGACTGCTCGGCCAGCGGTCGTTCGTCACGGTGACCGGCAAGTCCGACGACCGCGCCCGCTGGGACATCGGACGCTGGAAGTACGCGTGCACGGCGGTGATCGTCCTCTACGCCCTGCTCGCGGTGGTGCTGCCCGTCGGACAGCTCGTCCTCGGGTCGCTGCAACCGTTCTTCGGCGTCTACAGCCACCTCACCACCGCCAACTACACGGCCGTCCTGGACGACCCCGAGACAACGTCCGCGCTGGTCACGACCCTGATCGTCAGCGGCGTCGCCGGGCTCGTCGGCACCGCGATCGCGGTGGTCGTCACCTACGTCGGCAAGAACAGCAGGTCACGGTTCCGGAGCGTGCCGGTGATGGGCGTCTGGATCCTGATGGCGCTGCCCGGCATCACCGTCGGCCTCGCCATCCTCTGGGCGTACCTGGCCGTGCCTGGCCTGCGCGAGCTGTACTCCACGATCTGGATCCTGGTGATCGCGCTCGCCGTCCACTCGGTCCCGATCACCAGCCGCGCCACGGAGGGCTCGATCGCGCAGATCGGCACCGAGCTGGAGGAGGCCGCCCGGATCTGCGGGACGTCCGCCACCCGCACCCTCGTCATGATCACCGGACGGCTGATCCTGCCGAGCTTCCTCGTCGGCTGGTTCGTCGCGGCGGTGCTGTCGGCCGGGAACCTCGACGTCCCGATCCTGCTCGCCTCGCCCGACAACCAGACCCTGCCCGTCAAGGCGTACTCGCTCTACCAGAGCGGCGACGCGGGACAGGCCGGCGCCGCCTTCTGCGTGATGATGGCCAGCTTCATCGTCGTCCTCGCCTTCGGCTGGACCGCGAGCCTGCTCCTGCGCCGCCTCGGACGGGGCCCCGCGACATGAACCCGGCAGAACACGACCGCACGACGACAGGGGAGGCGACATGGCCGGTATAGGAATCGACGGGCTCGGCAAACAGTACGGCGCGCTCGCGGCCGTGGACGGCGTCGGCCTGTCGGTCCGGGAGGGCGAGTTCCTCACCCTGCTCGGCCCCAGCGGCTGCGGGAAGACGACCACGCTGCGCTGCCTCGCCGGGCTGGAGAAACCCGACGCGGGCGAGATCACCATCGGCGGGGACACGGTGACGTCCGTCCCGGAGCAGATCTTCGTGCCGCCGGAGAAGCGCGACATCGGCATGGTGTTCCAGAGCTACGCGCTCTGGCCACAGATGAACGTCTTCCAGAACGTCGCCTACCCGCTGCGGCGGCGCCGGGTGAAGCGCCCGGAAGTGCAGCGGCGCGTCGACCAGACGCTTGAGCTGGTCGGGCTGGCGGCGCTCGCCGACCGTCCGGTCACCCGGCTCTCAGGCGGTCAGCAGCAGCGGGTCGCGCTCGCCCGCGCGCTGGTCAGCCGCCCGAGGGTGGTGCTGTACGACGAGCCGCTGTCCAACCTGGACGCCAAGCTGCGCGCCACGATGCGGGTCGGCATCCGCGACTTCCAGCGCGAGCTCGGCACTACCGCCGTGTACGTGACGCACGACCAGGTCGAGGCGATGTCGCTGTCGGACCGGATCGTCCTGATGAAGGACGGCCGCGTCCAGCAGGTCGGCACCCCACGGGAGATCTACGAGCGTCCGCGCACCTGGTTCGTCGCCGACTTCGTCGGCTACGAGAACTTCTTCGACGCCGACGTCGTCGAGCGCGCGGGGGACAGGACGGTCGCCCGCCTCACCGGCGCCGACATCGCCCTCCACTGCGTCGGCGGACCGGCGGGCCGAGGCCGCGTCCGCCTCTGCGTCCGCAGCACCGCCCTGAGCATCGCCGACGCTGACGCACCCGGAGACGGGACGAACACGATCGCCGGACGGGTTCGCGACTCGATGTACCTCGGCGGGCAGGTCGAACACCACGTCGAGGTCGCGGGCACGGTGCTGCGGGTGCGCGGCGCCGACCCCGACCCGGCCGGACGGACGGTCACCCCGGGGGACGCGGTGGAACTGCGGATCCCGCCGGAGAGCATCGTCGTGCTGGACGCCGACGACGAGGCGCCCGAGCCGACCACCAGGGGGAAACAGGACAATCTCGACAGGGTAGGTTCTCCATGAGAAGCACACGGCTGCTCAGCGGGTTGATCGTGGCGGCGATGCTCGCCGCCACCGCCTCCGCCTGTGGCGGAGGTGACGACACCGCCGAGCTGACCCCGGACGGCCTCGGCGGAACGGCGAACCAGCAGCAGCTGGACGCCCTCTACGAAGCGGCGAAGAAGGCGGGCGACAAGAAGCTCGTCGTCTACAGCGAGACGCTGGGCGGGGGCAGCGCACGTCCCGTCCTCAACCTGTTCGAGAAGCGCTACCCGGACATCAAGGTGCAGGCGCAGGCGGGCTTCGGCGCGCAGCTCGCGAGCAGGCTCGACCACGAGTTCGCCGCGAACCAGCACGTGGGCGACCTGCTGGAGGTCGCCATCACCGACCTGGAGCGGCACTCGGCGCAGGGGCGGCTCCAGCCGTACTCGCCGCCGACGGCCAAGGGCGTCCCGGACGAGTTCACCTGCGAGAAGGGCCAGGCGCTCGGCAGCGAGCTGTCGGTGCTCGGCATCGGCTACAACACGCAGAAGGTGAAGAAGGACGAGGCCCCCAAGAGCTGGAACGACCTCCTCGACCCGAAGTGGAAGGGGAAGATCGCGCTGAACTCGCCGCTCCAGCCGGGCCACGGGGCGCAGATCATCCAGTACATGCTGGCCAACGGCTTCACGATGGACTTCGTCGCCAAGCTCGCCGCCCAGGACCCGACGCTCGTGCCCGGCACCCGGGCGCTGGTCGACCGGCTGGCGCAGGGGCAGGCGTGGATCGGCGTCCCGTCCGCGACGGACCAGTTCCTCGCGGCGGAGGCGAAGGGCGCGCCGATCGGGATGGTGCTGCCGACGGGCGGCGGCAACCTCAAGCACCTGAACTGCATGGGGATCATCAAGGGCGCGCCCAACGCTGAGGCGGCGAAGCTGTTCTACTCCTGGTGGTTCACGCCCGAGGTGCAGACGGCGATCGCCAAGCACATGTTCAAGGCGTCGGTGGTGCCGGGCTCGGCGCCGCCCAAGGGCATGCCGCCGATGGACCAGTTCACGTTCTGGCCGGAGATCCCGCCCGCCGAATACACCAAGGCGCAGGGCGGCCTCATCAAACAGCTCAACCCGATCTTCCGCTAGCGGTCTCACGAGGAGCCGGGTCGCCGGTCCGGATCTTCGGGCCGGCGACTCGGGACAAGGCCGTGGTCACTCGGGCGAACCGGTGTTCTGCCGGAGGCGGGCCGCGTGCAGGATGTGCTCGGCCATGAAGCGGCGCGCGTCGTAGGGGTCGCCCCGGTCGAGCGCGTCGATGATCCGGTCGTGGTCGTCGGACAGCGACTGGGCGTTCTTGGCGTCCTTCCAGATGGTCATCCGGGGCGGGATGAACGCCCACAGAGAGGCGGCCTGAAGTGCCACCAGCGACGATCCGGCTTCGTAGATGGCGAAGTGCAGCGTCCGGTTCAGCACGGACAGGCGCGAGTCGTCACCGGCCTCGATGGCGGCGAGCAGTTCCTGGTGGGCCTCGCGGATGCGGTTCATCGCCGAGTCGTCCATCCGCTCGACGGCGAGCGCGGTGGCGAGCCCCTCGACCTCGGAGCGCAGGAGGTAGAGGTCCTCCACCTCCTGCGGCGACATGTCCTTGACGGTGGCGCCGCGGTGGGACTCGTACTCCAGTGCGCCCTCGGCCTCCAGCAGGCGGAACGCCTCGCGCACCGGTGTCGGGCTGACCCCGTACCGTTTGGCGACGTCGGTCTGGCGCAGGCTGGTGCCGGGCTTGATGATGCCGTCGGCGATCTCCCGGCGCAGCCGCTCCAGGACGTACGCGGTCTTGCTCAGCGGCGGGCCGGGTTCGGCGGCCGACGCCGGTTCGGTCGGTCTTGACATGTTGTTTCCTCCGAGGGTCAACCTGACCGTCTAGATAATAGTCTATTGACTGTCCAGGCGAGCCCATTCCCTGGACTCCCCGGACCTCTCTTCCGTTTCCTTCGTGATGAACCCCGCGATGCTCGGCTCGTTGACGCGGGTCAATCACGATCACATAGAATATAGTCTAGATACGACATCGCTCACAGAAGAGGTCCTCGCATGGTCGACTTCTCCGAGCCGGAGATCTTCACGCTGCTGGCCCGGTCCGGGATCCCGGTGGCGGTGTCGCGACTGGCCGCGGGCGCCGACGAGGCCGCC
>JBOHBY010000206.1:0-2563 GCA_050698635.1 Spirillospora sp. | reverse complement strand
GGGCGGGACGGGCCGCGGGCCGGCGGGGGCCGGTTCGAGGCCGGTGTCGCATCCGGGGCCCTGGTCGTCCACGTCGGCGATCAGCGCGTGGAGCAGCCGTACGGCCGGGTCGGGGTCGTCGGCCTGGCGCTGGTGGGAGCATTCGGAGCCGGTGCAGGCGGCGCCTTCGGGAGCGGCGGTGGCGGGGGCGACGCCTTCGGGAGCGGCGGTGGCGGGAGCGGCGGTGGCGGGAGCGGGAACGGCGGTGGCGCCTTCGGGTTCCGCGGAGGGTTCAGGGGTGGCGGTTGAGCGGAACATGGAGCCGGCAACGCGCCGGGCCGCCAGGGAGTCGATGATCGCGTCGGTACGTCGGACGGCGCTGAGGTCCGCCGGGAGCCCGGCGACGGGTTGCGCCCGTCCCGCCGGTGCGGTCGAACCGCCGGATTTCGAAGGCTCGGCCGGACCCGGGGCGCCCCGCCTGCCAGTGGAGGGGCCGCGTTCCGTCAAGCGATCGACTCCTCTCTGGCCATCGCCCGAAGCCGGGCCAGAGCCCGGTGCTGCGCAACCCGTACCGCACCCGCGGACATGCCCAGCACATTACCGGTCTCCTCGGCCGACAGGCCCGCCACCACCCGCAGCAGCACCAGTTCGCGCTGGTGTTCGGGCAGGCGGGTCAGCAGGTCACGGGCGCGCTGCGCCTCGATGTAGCGCACCACCGTCTCCTCGGGCCCCGGACGGTCGTCGGGACCGTCCGGCAGGTCCTCGGTCGGCACGGCCGCGCGGACGGCGCTGCGCAGCGCGTCGGCGATCTTGTGCGAGGCGATGCCGAAGACGAAGGACGCGAAGGGGCGGCCCATGTCCCGGTAGCGGGGCAGGGCCGACAGGACGGCGATGCAGACCTCCTGGGCGACGTCGTCGGCGATGTGGTACTGGCCGGAGACCCGTCCGAGACGGGCCCGGCAGTACCGGACGATCATCGGCCGCACCTCGGCGATGAGGACCTCGATGGCCCCCGGGTCGCCCTGGACGGCGAGGCTGGTCAGCTCTCTGAGATCACCGTCGGCCGCTTTGGCCGCGCGCAGAACCCGAATCCCACGGCCGGTGTCGTGGGGCATTGGAGGGGCGGGCCCTCCCGAGGGTTCGGCGGCGCTAGCGGCCATGGTTCCGGCATAGCATCCCTCGGTCACGTCAAGCATGATGCCCAGCGCGCCCGGGCGTGTCTCCACCGTCGTCTACAACGGAATGGTCACAGTGATGGAGCGACCCTGGGGATACTACGCAGAGTGCGCATACCAGCGCGCTGGGTCCCCGATTTTCGGGTCCGATTCTCATTGGACGAGTGGACAAAACGCCCAAAAGGGAAGACCCCCGTCCGGATGGGACGGGGGTCTGCCGACGAGCTCCGGACGGGACGAGCCGCACGCCCGTCCGGTGAACCGGCGAAGCCGGTCTCAGTGGCCGTGCCCGTGACCGTGGCCGTGACCGCCGCCGTTGGCCTCCTCGGGCTCCTCCGGCTTGTCGACCACGAGCGCCTCGGTCGTGAGCAGCATGCCCGCGATCGAACCGGCGTTGGTGACGGCCGAACGGGTGACCTTCACCGGGTCGATGACGCCCTGCGCGATCAGGTCGCCGTACTCGTTGGTCGCGGCGTTGAAGCCGTGGCCCGGCTGCAGCGCGCGCACCTTGGAGACGACGACGTAGCCCTCCTGGCCGGCGTTCTCGGAGATCCAGCGCAGCGGCTCGTCCAGCGCGCGGCGGACGGCCTCGGCGCCCGTCGCCTCGTCGCCGGACAGGCCGAGGGTGTCGAAGCCCTCCTTGGCGACGTGCACCAGCGCGGCGCCGCCGCCGGCCACGATGCCCTCCTCGATCGCCGCGCGGGTCGCCGAGATGGCGTCCTCCAGGCGGTGCTTCTTCTCCTTCAGCTCCACCTCGGTGGCGGCGCCGACACGCAGCACGCAGACGCCCCCGGCCAGCTTGGCCAGGCGCTCCTGCAGCTTCTCCCGGTCCCAGTCGGAGTCGGAGTTGTCGATCTCGACCTTGATCTGGTTGATCCGGGCGGTGATGTCGTCCGCGGAGCCCTCACCGTCGACGATGGTGGTGGCGTCCTTGGTGACGGTGATGCGGCGGGCGCGGCCGAGGTCCTCCAGGCCGATGGAGTCGAGCTTGAGGCCGATGGCCTCGCTGACGACCTGGCCGCCGGTGAGGGTGGCCATGTCGCCCAGCATCGCCTTGCGGCGGTCGCCGAAGCCCGGCGCCTTCACCCCGACGGAGGTGAACGTCCCGCGGATCTTGTTGGCGACCAGCAGGGCCAGCGCCTCGCCCTCGACGTCCTCGGCCACCACCAGCAGCGGCTTCTTCGTCTGGGCGACCTTCTCGGCCAGCGGCAGGAACTCCTGCACGTTGGAGATCTTGCCGTCGACGATGAGCACGTAGGCGTCCTCCAGGACGGCCTCCATGCGCTCGGGGTCGGTCACCATGTGCGGCGACAGGTAGCCCTTGTCGAACTGGAGGCCCTCGGTGAACTCCAGCTCAAGGCCCATCGTGTGGGCCTCCTCGACGGTGATGACGCCGTCCTTGCCGACCT
>JBOHBY010000205.1:0-3603 GCA_050698635.1 Spirillospora sp. | reverse complement strand
CGTCGACGCGGCGCTCCCCGACCGGATCGCCAACGCGCCCGAACTGCGCGAGGCCGCGATCGCCCCCGGCCGCCCCATCGACTTGCAGGTCGCCCCGCCCGCCGTCGGCGTCCCGTACGGTTTCCACTTCCAGACCAGCCGCCTCCCCCAGCCGCTCGCCTACAGCCCGGGCGGTTCCGTACTGGCCGTCGGCAGCGAGGACGGCGGCGTCCTCGTCTGCGACGCCATCACGGGCACTCCGCTACGCACGCTGCAAGGCCACACCGACCGCGCCTACGCCGTCGCGTTCGACTCCCCCGGCAACCTCCTGGCGAGCGGCTCCGCGGACGGCACCGTCCGCCTCTGGGACCTCGCCACCGGCCAGACCACCCACACCTTCACGGTCCACCCCGAAGGCGTATGGCCGGTCGTCGTCGGCGGACGCGCCCCATCGGGGGGAGACCTCCTCGCAGCGGGCGCCGCCGACGGGACCATCCGCGTCTGGGACATCGCGTCCGGCGCCCTCCTGCACGAGCTGTCCGGGCACACCGCGCCCGTCTACACGGCGGTGTTCGACCCCGCGGGCTCCCTCATGGTCACCGGCGACATGGGCGGCACGCTACGCGTCTGGGACATCACCACAGGCGCACTGCAACGCGAACTGACCGGCCACCGCGGCGCCGTGTTCCGGGCCGTGTTCCACCCGGACGGCGCCCTCCTCGCAGCCGGAGACCAGGAAGGCGCGGTCCGGCTCTGGGACATCCTTACAGGCGAGATCAGGCAGGAGCTCCGCGGCCACACCGGCCGCGTCTACGCCATCGCCTTCCACCCCGACGGAAACATTCTGGTCACCGGCGACACCAACGCGTCCGTCCGCGTCTGGGAGGACGGACGCCAGCGCAGCACCCTGCAAGGCCACCGTGGCGCCATCTACCAGGCGGCGTTCAGCCCGGACGGAGGACGCCTAGCCACCGCCGACAACTCCGGGTCAGTTCGCCTCTGGGACCCGCGTACCGGGCGGCAGCGCCTCGAACTGGCTGGGCACCGCGGCGCCGTGTGGCCGTTCGCGTTCCGCCCGGACGGCGCCCAGCTCGCCACCAGCAGCAACGACGGGACGGCCCGTCTCTGGGACGCCGAGACCGGGCAATGCCGCGTCGTACTGCGCGGCCACGGCCGCCGCGTCACCGGCGTCGCGTTCAGCCCCGACGGCGGCATGCTCGCCAGCAGCGGCAACGACGGCCTGGTCCGGCTCTGGGAGCCGCGCTCCGGGCGGATGATCCGCGAGCTGCGCGGCGTCGCCGACAACCTCACCTCGGCCGCGTTCAACACCCGCGACTCCCAGCTCGCCACCGCCACCAACGACGGCGGTGTCCACCTGTGGCAGGCCGGGACCGGGACGTTCGAACGCGAACTGAACGCGGAGACCGACCACGTGTGGGCGCAGGCGTTCTCGCCCGCCGGGGACGTCCTCGCCACCGCCAACGACGACGACACCGTCCGGCTCTGGTACTGGACGACGGGCCGCGAGATCGTCAACCTCGCCGACCACCGGGGCCGCGTCCGCTCCATCGACTTCCAGCCGGGCGGCGCCCTGGTCGCCACAGGCTGCGATGACGGTCTGGTCCGCCTCTGGCATCCGCGCACCGGCGAACTCACCACCGTCCTACGCGGACACGACGACCGCGTCTACCGCGTGACGTTCTCACCGTCCGGCGAGACCCTCGCCAGCGCCAGCAACGACGGCACAGCTCGCCTCTGGGACCCGTCCACCGGCGAACCACTCCACACCCTCAGCGGACACACCGGCCGCCTGTGGACGACAGCGTTCCACCCGTCCGGCACGGTCCTCGCCACCGCAGGCGACGACATGGTCATCCGCCTCTGGGACCCGTCCACGGGCGAACCACTCCACACCCTCACCGGACACACCCGCCGCGTCTGGTCGGTCGCGTTCAGCCCGGACGGCGCCCACCTCGCCACCGCAGGCGACGACGGCGCCATCATCCTCTGGGACGTCACCGACCCCACTGCCCCGACGCGACGCGCCACCCTCCTCGGCCTGGCCGAAGGATGGGCCGCGCTGGCGCCCGACGGCCGCTACAAATGGGAGGGCAACGCCACCGCCGAATTCTGGTACGCCGTCGGCATGTGCCGCTTCGAACCCGGTGAACTGGACGCCTACCTACGCGAAGTCCACCAGCTCCCCTTGGACGCGCCCATCTGAGCCCACCCCGGAATCAGAAGTCGAAGACGTGACCGTGCGCGATCCTGGCGCACCCGTCATTGGAGATGCCGAACAAGCCCGATCACACGACGTGCCGAATTAAGCACACGCCATAACAGGGCCCATCACCATTTGCCATACCCGCCGATACCCGCTTACCGAAGACGGTCAGGTAAGGCGGACGAGGGATTCCCAGAGGGCGTCGACCTGGGCTTCCAGGCCGTCGAGGGAGCCGGAATTGTCGATGACGCGGGTCGCGACGGCGCGCCGCTCCGCGCGGGACGCCTGGCTGGCCATGCGGGCACGGGCGTCCTCCTCCGTCATGCCGCGCCGCGCGACGAGCCGGTCGAGCTGGACCTCCTCGGGGGCGTCCACGACGACGACCTCGTCGTACAGCTCCGCGAGGCCGCTCTCCACCAGCAGCGGCACGTCGTAGACGACGACGGCGCCCGCCGGGGCCGCGTCCATCAGCTCCTTCGTCCGCTCCCCCACCAGCGGGTGGACGATCGCGTTCAGCGCCGCGAGCCTGTCCGCGTCGGCGAACACGATCCGGCCGACCTTCTCACGGTCGAGGGCGCCCGACGGCAGCAGCACCCCTGCACCGAACTCCGCGACGACGGCGGCGAGCCCGGGAGTGCCCGGCTCCACCACCTCGCGGGCGATCTTGTCGGCGTCGATGACGACGGCGCCGCGGTCGCGGAGCCGGGCCGACACCTCGCTCTTGCCCGACCCGATCCCGCCGGTGAGCCCCACTTTCAGCACGCACTCACCCTAGCCGCCGACCTTCCCGGCAGGGACGAGGGGTTTGCGCATGTGGACGAGCGTGAGATGCGCCGCGACGCGCTCCCGGTGCGTCTCGGTGTAGCCGACCCGCCGGTACAGGCGCAGGTTCGTGTCGCTGAGGTGCCCGGTGAACAGGACGCACGCGTCGGCGCGCCCGGCCACCTCGTCCTCCAGCGCGGCCAGCAGCCGCCCGCCGATGCCGCGACCTTGCAGGTCGGGGACGACGACGAGCCGCCCGACAAGGCACGTGTGGTCGCTGAACTGCGCGCGGACGGCGCCGACGAGACGTCCGTCCAGCACGGCCTTCAGCACCACCGCGTCACCGCCCAGGACCTTCCGGAGCTGCTCGAACGACTCGACCAGCGGCGGGATGAACGGGTCGCCGTACAGCTGCGCCTCCGCGACGTAGGCGGCGCGCTGGACGGTCAGCACCTCCCCCGCGTCCGCCGGAACGGCCCGCTCGATCACGACGGTCGGCTCGCCAGTGGCCTTCATGGCCCTGCTCCCTGTGGAGGGGCGACCCCCCACACCCCCCGGTTCGCTTCGCTCATGGCCCTGCTCCCTGTGGAGGGGCGACCCCCCACACCCCCCGGTTCGCTTCGCTCATGGCGAAGACC
>JBOHBY010000204.1:0-3570 GCA_050698635.1 Spirillospora sp. | reverse complement strand
GCTCGTGCGCTCGAAGGCGTCCACGAGCTCGGCCTCGTCGGTGATGACGCGGATGCCGCGCCCGCCGCCGCCCGCGGTCGCCTTGAGCATCAGCGGGTAGCCGATCTCGCTCGCCGCCTCCACCGCGACCGCCACGGTCTCCACCGCGCCACGGCTCCACGGCGCGACCGGCACCCCGACCTCCTCGGCGATCAGCTTCGCGCCGATCTTGTCGCCGAGCCTGCGCATCGCGTCCGCGCTCGGCCCGACGAACGTCACGCCGATCCGGTCGCACAGCTCCGCGAACGCCGGGTCTTCGGCGACGAAGCCCCAGCCGACCCACGCGGCGTCCGCGCCGGTCTCCACCAGCGCCCGCTCCAGTACCTTCAGGTCGAGGTAGGGGCGGGCGGACGCGGGCCCGAGATCGTAGGCCAGGTCGGCCTCGCGGACGAAGGTGGCGCCGCGGTCGACGCCGGTGTGCAGGGCGACGGTCTCGATCCGCGTCCCGGTCTCCGCGGCGATGTCCCGCACGGCATGGATGAGGCGCATGGCGGCCTCACCACGGTTGACGATGGCGACACGACTGAACAACGGACCGAGCCTCCTAGGGACACGACGCGCCGGGACACGACCCCCGACCATGCTTCACCTTTCCGCCTGCGGCCCGGCTGCGCCATGTCGGAGACATCGCATGCTGAGCGGCTCGAATTGTGGGAAACCTGCAAAGCCGCCCGGCGGGACGGACGTCAGGCGGGCCCCGCCAGGAACTCCGCGAGGTGGTGGAGCAGGCGGTCGACGTCGTCGGTGGTGCTGTACGGGGCCAGGCCCACACGCAGCCCTCCGGCGTCTCCCAGACCCAGCCTGCGGGACGCCTCCAGCGCGTAGAACGACCCGGACGGCGCGTCGACACCCCGTTCCGCCAGGTAACGGTAGGCGTCGGCCGTGTCGCGGCCGTCGATCGTCAGCAGCAGGGTCGGGGTGCGGTCGGCCGCCCGCGAATGCACGGTGACCTGGCCGAAGGCGGCCAGCCCCTCCTCGATGCGGAGGCGCAGGGCGTCCTCGTGCCGTTCCAGCGCGGCGAACGCGGAGCCGAGGCGCTCGCGGCGCGTCCCCTCCGCGCGTGGGGCGAGGTCGGCGAGGAAGTCGACGGCGGCGCGGGCACCGGCCAGGAGCTCGTAGGGCAGGGTGCCGAACTCGAACCTCTCGGGGACGTCGTCCGTCGACGGCAGCAGCTTGTCCGGCCGCAGGGTCTCCAGAGCCTCGGGACGGCTCGCCAGGACGCCCATGTGCGGGCCGAGGAACTTGTAGGGCGAGCAGGCGAAGAAGTCGGCCCCGAGCTGATCGATGTCGACGGAAGCGTGCGCGGTGTAGTGCACGCCGTCCACGTAGAGCAGCGCCCCCACGTCGTGCGCCGCTTGGGCGATCTCCCTCACGGGCGGACGCGTACCGATCAGGTTGGACGCCGCGGTGACCGCCACCAGGCGCGTCCGGCCGGACAGCACCGCGCGGACGGCGCCGGCCCCCAGCTCGCCGGTCGCGGGATCGAAATCGGCCCACCGCACCACGGCACCGGCGTCCCGCGCGGCCTGGACCCATGGGCGGATGTTGGAGTCGTGGTCCAGGCGGGTGACGACGACCTCGTCGCCCGGGGCCCACGTCCTGGCGAGGGTGCGGGAGAAGTCGTAGGCGAGTTGCGTGGCGCTGCGCCCGAAGACGATCCCGGACGGCCGGGCCTCGAGGAGATCGGCCAGCGCGTGCCGGGCGCCGGTCACGATCTCCTCGGCGTTGCGCTCGCCGGGCGTGACCGTCCCCCGGTTCGACAGGGGCCCGGACAGCGCGCCCGCGATGGCGTCGATGACGGGAAGCGGCGTCTGCGTGCCGCCCGGCCCGTCGAAGTGGGCGGATCCGCCCTTCAGCGCGGGGAACCGCGCCCGGACGGCGGCGACGTCATAGGCCGTTTCATGTGCCATGGGTGACTCCTGGTTGTGCGTTGTTGTCTGTCGGCGGCCGTCAGTAAGGTCGGGGACATGTCGCGGCGCCGGTTCGAGCACGCTATGCAACGAATGCGGGCCAATGAACCGCAGGCCCGGGAGGACGCGTTCGACTTCCTCCGCGAGCACGCCGACGCGTACATCGACGACCTGATCGCCGAGTTCACCGCCGAGGCCGCCGAGACTGCGCAGACCGGCGAAGCCGCGCAGGCCGACGATCACGGCCTGCGGGCCTGGCTGCTCGAACTGATCGCCGAGGCCCGGTCCGCGAAGGCGCTGGAGGTGTTCCGCGCCGAGCTGGAGGGCACGGACGAGTCGTTGCGGTTCTGGGCCGTCCGCGGCCTGGAGATGCTCGACAGCCGCGACGCCGACCAGGCGCTCGACGAAGCACGCGCCGCCGGCTGGATCTCCTGACCGACAGCTCCTGTGCCGGAGCCGCATCCCCCTTGTCAGCAGGCACGTTCTCGTGACGGGGTCTTGTGTGCCCAAGGTCTGCATGCGATATTGGAGCCAATATTGGGAACCAATCCCGCCGGGAGGGGACCGTGGCCCTGGCACGGAACGAGCCGAGCCCGCTGGCCGGCGTCCGGGTCGTGGATCTCAGCACCACGTTCATGGGCCCCTACTGCGCGATGCTGCTGGCGCAGTGGGGCGCCGACGTGATCAAGGCGGAGGCCCCGGCGGGCGACGTCCTGCGCTATGTCGGCGACGCCAAGGTCCCCGGGATGGGGCCGATCTTCCTGAACGCCAACCGCGGCAAGCGCAGCGTCGCGATCGACCTCAAGGACCGGGACGCGATGGACGTCTTCGCCCGCCTGGTCGAATCGGCCGACGTGCTGGTGCACAATCTCCGTCCCCGCGCCGCCACCGAACTCGGCCTCACGCCGGAACGGATGCTGGCCCTGAACGAGCGGCTCGTCTATTGCGCGTTCCGCGGATTCGGATCGGGCGGCCCCTACGAGAATCGGCCCGCGTACGACGACGTCATCCAGGGCGCTTCGGGAATGGCTTCCGTCCAAGGTGTGAACGGCGGCAGGCCCGCCTACTGGGGGTCGGCCGCCGCCGACAAGACGATGGGCATATTCGGCGCCGCCGCCGTGCTGGCGGCGTTGCAGGGCCGGGTCGCCACCGGTCGCGGCCGTGCGATCGAGGTGCCGATGTTCGAGTCGATGGCGTCGTTCATGCTGCTGGAGCAGCAGGGCGGCTGGATCTTCGACCCGCCGGACGGCCCGACCGGATATCCGCGCACCGAGTCGCCGTACCGCAAACCGTTCCGCACCAGAGACGGCTACCTCGCCGTCATGGTCTACACCGACGAACAATGGCGGTCGTTCTTCGCCGCGATCGGCGAGCCCCTGCTCGCCGACGATCCGCGCTACCGCACCATCGGTACCCGGACGGTGCACATCGACGAGCTGTACTCGCTGATGGACGGCCATCTGAGAAGGCGCACCACCGCCGAATGGCAGGAGATCTTCGAAGGCGCCGATATCGCGTCCAGCAAGGTCAACGCCATCCGGGACCTTTTCGACGACGAGCATCTCGCCGCGACCGGGTTCTTCGAACGGGTGGACCACCCGTCCGCCGGGCGGCTCCGGAT
>JBOHBY010000203.1:0-6539 GCA_050698635.1 Spirillospora sp. | reverse complement strand
CCGCAGGGGCGCACGATCGTCCTTTACGCGGGGACGGTCGACGGCGCGTCCCTCGTCGTCCTGCGCGACTCCCCTGGCCTGAGGGAAGCGCCCAGCGTGGCGCAGTACTTCGAGCGGCGCCTGTCGCGTGGCGTGGAGTCGGTCCGGCGGCTCGGGACGGGCGCCGGGCAGCTCATCATGCTGGGCATGACGTGGCGTTACCTCGTCCCGCCGTGGGTGCGGGACGTGCGCGCGGCCGTTCCGTCCGGGCGGACTCCGCGCTGGGTGCCGGTGGCGGTCCGGGACGGGCTGACCGACCCGGTGCCATGGCGCTGGTTCGTCCGGCAATGCCAGAACTACGTGGTCTTCCAGATGACGTCGCAGCCGGCGGCCGGCGGGTGGCCGCGGACGGTCACGCAGCTCGCCTCACAGGACCCGCGGGCCGCGGCGCCCCGCGTATGGTTCCGCGACCCGCGCTCGCCGGACGAACAGTTCCGCTGGGCGGCCCTCCGGGCGGTCGCCTGTGCGGGGGCGGCGACGCTGAGCGAATCGGGCGACCTGCGGCTGGGACGGCTCTGGGACGGCGCACTCCCCGACGACGGCGGCCGGGCGTCGCTGCTGACCGTGGACGCGTCCTCCCCGTGGGGCGCCCCGGGAAGCTCGATGCTGATCTCCGACGACGGGCAGGCGCTGTCGGGGCGCGGCGGGACGAACAGCGACTTCACCTCGTCCGCCGGGACGATGGCCGCCGCCGTGTGGTGGCGGTCGTCGCGGCGCTGGCATCTGGTGGCGGCGGCGGGCGCGGGCGTCGCGCGGCTGAAAACGGTCGGCGACCTCGGCACCCACGAGAAGCGCCCGGACGGCCCAGGCGGGACGTCCTTCCTGACCGTGCCGGGCCCGCGCACCAGCGACAAGCCCCCGGCACCGCCCCACCTCCCGATCGCCCAGGTAGTCGCCTACGAACCCGACGGCGACCGCACCGTCATCACCCCATCCTGACCGCTTCAGAGGTCCCCACACCGCCGGATGGTCTCCGAACCCCAACGCGGTCAGCCATCCGTGTCCTTCGGATGCCGGGGTGAGGCGTAGATGATCCATACGGTCCGGATTTCATCGTCGATGACGTAGCGCACGCGGCCGCCGCTCGTCACCTCGTACTCCCACTGCTCAAGGTCGTGGCCGTTGTGTCTGTGCGTAGCGAGGTCTCCGCGAAGCCGATGCTGCCGTCCATGGTCCGCCCGGGAGCGTGGGTCGGCGCGGAGTGTCTCGTAGCATCGGCGAGTGTTGGCTAAGGCAAGTCGGCATAGCTCTTCCCACCCGCGTGCCGCCTCGTTCTTGCCGAAGCGTAGATCCCATTCGCCGTCGGGAGGAGGGACGGTGACCCTGTCCCCTCGCTTGGGACTCACGGCTGGACCTCAACAGGGCCGAAGTCGCCGCTGGTAGGCAGGGTCGCGTCCGCGAGTTGTTCGGGGTCGGCCTTGATGCGGGCGGTCGCGCGCCAGCCGGCGACCACCTCGTGGAGGGAGGTGTCGAGGTCGAGTTCCGCCGCGTCCGACAGCGCCTGGACCAGCTCGACAGTGAACGCGCGGACCTCCTCGGTGCTGAGGTGCCGCACCCAGGGGAACACATCGGGCATGGCGAGAAGCAGGTCCCGGGCCCCGGGGTCGTGCTTGATCAGCGCGAGGAAGATCCGGGAGGCGGTGGCCAGCGTCTGGTCCCGCTGCTCTTCGCGGTCGGCGGCCGTCAGAAAGAAGTCCGGCGCGTCGCGGTGGGTGATGCGCACTCGTCCAAGCCGGGAGGCGCGCTCTGCTACGGCTCGCGGGTTGCGGGACAAGTCGGAGAAGGTCACCGAGTCGGATCGGGTCGTCGTGCTCATGTGCTCATGATATCAGAATGTGTTCTGAATTCGCCCCGGGGAGGATGAGTCGTTGGTGTGGGTACGTCCTGTTGCGGGATGGACGTAGTTGCGAGGAGTTTGCAATAGTGGGTTCATGGCTGACTACACGCTTCCTGATCTGCCCTACGACTACGCCGCTCTGGAGCCCGCGATCACGGGGGAGATCCTGGAGTTGCACCACTCCAAGCACCACGCCGCCTATGTGAAGGGCGCGAACGACACGCTGGAGAGGCTCGCGGAGGCGCGGGACAAGGAGCAGTTCGGAGGGCTCGTCGGGCTGGAGAAGACGTTCGCGTTCAACCTGTCGGGGCACGTCCTGCACTCGATCTTCTGGGACAACCTGTCGCCGGACGGCGGCGACCGTCCGGACGGGGAACTCGAGGCGGCCATCCGCGAGCACTTCGGGTCGTTCGACGCGTTCCGGAAGCAGCTCACGTCGGCGACGGCGACCGTGCAGGGGTCCGGGTGGGGCGTGCTGGCGTGGGAGCCGGTCGGGAAGCGGCTCGTGGTGGAGCAGGTGTACGACCACCACGGGAACGTCGGGATGAATACGACGCCGTTGCTGGTCTTCGACGCGTGGGAGCACGCGTACTACCTGCAATACCGGAACGTTCGGCCGGACTATGTGCAGAAGCTCTGGTCGCTCGTCAACTGGACGGACGTCAAGACCCGTTTCGACAAGGCCCGCGGCTGACCGCCCAGGGCGCCAAGACCACGGCGCCCTCCAGGCCGGGATCGTGCTCAGAACCTTTCCTCGGGGCCTGGAGGGCGCCGTGCCATGTCGGTGGGCCCTTGTCGGTGGGCCGTGTCGGTGGGCCATGCTGAAGTCGCCGGTCGGATGACGGATTCGCCCATGCGGCGGGTGCGTCTAGCCTCACGAGCCGGAGGACGACGCCGAAGGAGAACCGCATGGCCCACAGCCTCGTTTCACCGGAAGTGACGGCGCTGCCCAAGGTCGCGGCGTTGCGCGAGGCGCTGGCGGCGCTGCCGGGCGCCGTCGTCGCCTACTCGGGCGGGGTCGACAGCTCGCTGCTCGCCTATCTCGCGCACCAGGAGCTGGGGGAAAGGGCGCTCGCGGTCACGGCCGACTCGCCCTCGCTGGCCCGGACCGAGCTGGCGGACGCGCGGGCGCAGGCGGAGCGGCTCGGGATGCGGTACCGGGTCGTCCAGACGCGGGAGATGGACGACGAGCGGTACGCCGCGAACCGCGCCGATCGGTGCCGGTTCTGTAAGGAGGCGCTTGTCTCGGTGTTGTCGGCGGTGGCGGCGGAGGCCGGGGAATGGCCCGTGCTGTTGGGTGTGAACACCGATGACCTGGGCGATCACCGTCCGGGGCAGAGCGCGGCGCGGCGGATGGGTGCGCGGTTCCCGATGGTGGACGCGGGGTTGAGCAAGGACGATGTCCGGGACGCGGCGCGGGAGCTCGGGCTGCCCACGTCCGACAAGCCCGCGTCGGCCTGTCTGTCGTCGCGGCTCGCGTACGGCGTGTCGGTCACGCTGGAGGCGCTGCGCCGGGTCGAGGACGCCGAGGACGCGCTGCGCCGTGCCGGCTTCGGTGGACGGCTACGCGTCCGCGACCAGGGCGGCGACCTCGCCAGGATCGAGGTGGAGGCCGCGGACATCGGGCGTGCGGCGGAGCGGGCCGGTGACCTTGTCGCGCTGCTCAAGGGGATTGGATTCCGGTATGTGACGCTGGATTTGGAGCCGTATCGGCAGGGCAGCCACAACGCGGTCCTGGGGCTGCCTCGTGTGCGGGCCGGCGTGGCGACATGACGGTCGACGAGCTGGGGTTCGCGCGCGTCGATATCGGGCGGGGGCGGCGGCGCGGACATCCCGAGGCCGTCTACTGCGAGGGCAAGACGGTCGCGGAGGTCGTCGCGATCGCGGCGAGCCTGATCGGGTCCGGGGCCGTCAACGTGCTGGCGACGCGGGCCGATGTGGAGACGCTGGACGCGTTGCGCGCCGCGTTTCCCGGGACCGTCGTGCACGGGCGTGCCCGGCTGGCGGTGCTGGCACCGGTCGCGGTGTCCGGGGTCGGACGGGTCGACGTGGTATGCGGGCGTCCCGAGGACGAGGCCGCGGCGGAGGAGGCGGCGCTGGTGGCGGAGGCGATGGGGAGCTGTGTAGTACGGCGGTATGACGCGCCCGTCCATGATCCGGCTGCGCTGCCGGGGTGGGTTCGGGAGCATGACGCACCTGGGGTGTACGTCGTCGTAGACGGGACGGGTGGCGCACTGCCGACGCTCGTGTCGGGGCTGACGGATCGGATGGTCGTCGCGCTGCCGACGTCGGCGGGTGGTGGGCAGGCCGGGCAGGCGGCGCTGTTGTCGGCGTTGAACTCGTGCTCGGCCGGGGTCGTGGTGGTGAACATCGACAACGGGTACGGGGCCGGGTACGCCGCGCATCTCGTCAACGCGGCCCACGTTGTCAATTCGGCGGGGTCATGAGGCGTCCGATCGTCGCCGTCGCCGAGGCGGCCGACCTCGACCCGGACCAGGTGCGGCAGCGCGTCAAGGAACTCCTCGCCCGTGACGCCGAGGTCGCGTTCCTGCGGCGGGCGTCGAGAGAGCAGTACGAGGCGGCGCAGGAGGCGGCGCCGGGGGCCGTCCACCATGCGCGGTCGGGGCTCGTCGTGCTCACGCCTTCGCGGCCCCCTGCGCCGGTCCCTGTTGCCGTTGTTTCGGCGGGGACGGCCGACCTGCCGGTGGCGGAGGAGGCCCTCGCCGGGGCGGCCGCGTTCGGGCTGGACGCCACGCTGATCGCCGATGTCGGGGTCGCGGGGCTGCATCGGCTGCTCGCCGTGCGGGAGCGGCTCGACGAGGCGCGGCTGCTCATCGTCGCGGCGGGGATGGACGGGGCGCTGCCGTCGGTCACGGCGCGGTTGACGTCCCGTCCGGTGGTCGCCGTGCCGACCAGCGTCGGCTACGGCAGTTCGAGTGGTGGCCTGGCGGCGCTGGCCGCGCTGCTGAACTCCGGTGCGCCCGGCCTGGCCGTCACAGGGATCGACGACGGGCTCGGAGCCGCGGTACTAGCGCGAAGGATGCTGATGTGACGAAGATCGCCTATTTCAACTGTTTCGCCGGGGTGGCCGGTGACATGGCGCTCGGGTCGCTGCTCGACGCGGGCGCCGACCTCGGCGAGGTCCGGGCCATGCTGAAGGGGCTGGACGTGCCCGGCTGGTCCCTGGACGTCGAGCGGGTGTCGCGGCGCGGGATCGCGGCCACGCGGGCGATCGTCGGGGTCGACGACGACGCCGTGTCGCGGACGCACGCCGTCATCGAGGAGATCGTCACCGCCGCGCCGCTGCCCGGACGGGTGCGAGAGCGGGCGCTGAACGTCTTCCGGAAGCTGGCCGAGGCCGAGGGCGCGGTTCACGGGATGCCGCCGGAGAACGTCCACTTCCACGAGGTCGGCGGGCACGACGCGATCGTCGACATCGTCGGGACGTGCGCCGCCCTGGAAACACTGGGCGTGGACGAGGTCCGAGCCGCCCCGATTCCGGTCGGGCGCGGTTTCATCCGGTGCCACCACGGGTTGATCCCGAATCCGGGGCCCGCGGTCGTCGAGCTGGTGGCCCGCGCTCGCGCGCCGATCCAGGGCCACGACATCGACGCCGAAATGGCCACCCCGACCGGGACCGCCCTGCTGGTGACGCTGGCGGACGCGTTCGGCGCGATGCCGTCGATGACCGTCACCGGCAACGGATTCGGCGCCGGAACGAAGATCTTCGGGGACTTCCCCAACGTCACCCAGGTGGTGCTCGGCGAGACCGCCTAGGCCGCCTAGGAACGAGAAAGGGCGCCGCCGGACGTCGTTGGCCGGCGGCGCCCGCTCTTCTTAGCGGCGGCGCCAGACTCGGTGGTGGGAGGACGTCGGGGCCTGCGGCCTTGTCGCCTCCCACTTGCGGCGCCACTCGGACGCGTCCGGTCCGCGGGGTGCGCGGCGGCGGTCGGCGGCGTGCAGGGACGTCCACCAGTCCTCGTCGTGCTCGACCCACAGGCGGCCGATCTCGTCCTCCAGGCGGGCGTTGAACGCGCCCGTCGACTCGTCCGCGCCGGGGGTGAGCGGCTTGCCGTACCTGACCGACACGACGGGCCGGCCCTTCTTGGGCCAGAACCCGCCGCGCGGCATCGCCTGGTACGTGCCGCGCAGCACCAGCGGCACGGCCGGGATGCCCTGCTCGCGGCACAGCAGCGACGCGCCCATCCGGAACCGGCGCGCCCAGCCGTCCGTGGACCGGGTGCCCTCCGGGTAGATGAGCAGGCTCCACCCGTCGTTCAGCAGCTCGGACGCAAGGTCGAGCGCCCCGCCCGAGCCGCGCCGCTCGATCGGGAACGCGTTGAACGTGAGCGCGGTCGCGACGGCGCGCCAGCGGGCGTCGAAGAAGTAGTCGGCCGCCGCGGCGACCGCGACGCGGTTGCGGATCCGGACCGGGAGCGACCCGAGGATCAGCGGCGTGTCCAGGTGGCTGGCGTGGTTCGCGACGAACACGACCGGGCCCTTGAGCTCGTCGAGGACGTCCGCGCCGTGGATCTCGGGACGGATCTGGCTCCACGTGAGCGTCCTGAGGACGCCGTCGAACGCGACCTTCCTGGCCGCGATCGCCAGCGGCGTGCGCGCCCACTCGGTCGGGAACGGGCGGCTGCGCGGGGCCGTCTGCCAC
>JBOHBY010000202.1:0-6368 GCA_050698635.1 Spirillospora sp. | reverse complement strand
CCCGAGCCCCACGCCGCGCGCATCTCGGCGCCGACGTCCAGGAGCCGCTCCAGGTCGTCGCCGGACGACCGGGACAGCAGGTTGACCGCCCAGGCCGACAGCGTCGGGCGCCGCAGCTCCCCGATCCACTTGGCGAGCGGCCCGTCGCCCGCGTCCTTCGCGTCCTGGACGAGCCGCTTGCGCGTCACCACGAAATCGGCGGGCCGGACGCCGTAGAGCTCATCGGCCGCACTGGAGAAGTCCACGCCTGATCTCTACCCGCCTGACGGGAGGTGGAGACGATGGAGGAGTTTCTGCCCTGCTGGCGATCGTGCGCACTTTCTCCTGCCGCCTGGACGGGCTAGGCCGCTACGAGAAGACGCTGCGGGACGCGCTTGCCGATGGTGATCATCCGACCTCAACGCTCGACCCTGAGCGATGAAGAGGAAGCAGCTACCAGAAGTCGCAGTGAGTCAGCGGGTGTCGAGGAAACGGTCCAGGACGCGGGTGCCGAAGGCCAGGGCGTCCAGGGGGACGCGTTCGTCCACGCCGTGGAACATGCTGAGGTAGTCGATGTCCGGGCCGAGGAGGAGCGGCGCGAAGCCGAAGCTCTTGATGCCGATGCGGTTGAACGACTTGGCGTCGGTCCCGCCCGCCATCACGTAGGGGACGGGCTGGGCGAGCGGGTCCTCGGCGCGCAGCGCGTCGGCGAGCGCGGCGAAGGTGGGGCCCGCCGGGTCGGCCGCCGGGGCCTCCTCGAAGTTGATGAGCTCGCGGGCGACCTTCGGGCCGAGGAGCCGGTCGATCGTGGCCTCGAACTCCTCGCCCGTGCCCGGCAGGTAGCGGCCGTCGACCTGCGCGGACGCCGTGCCCGGCACGACGTTGACCTTGTAGCCGGCGTCGAGCCGGGTCGGGTTGGCGGAGTTGCGGACCGTTCCGGCGAACAGCCGGCCGACGCCGCCGAGCCGCGCGGCCTCGGCGTCCAGGCGGTCGTGGTCGATGGTCGTGCCGAGCGCGTCCGCCAGGCCGTCGAGCAGCGCGCGGACGCCCGGCGTCAGGCGGACGGGCCACTCGTGCGCCGCGATCCGCGACACCGCGTGCGCGATCTCGGCGACCGCGTTGTCCGGCGCCGGTTTGGAGCCGTGGCCGGCGGTGCCGCGGGCCGTCAGCCGCATCCACATCGTGCCGCGCTCACCCGTCGCGATCGGATAGATCCGCCTCCCGTCAGCGCCGGCAGCGCCGTCCGCGCCGTCGGCGTGGACGCTGTACCCGCCGGACTCGCTGATCGCCTCCGCGCAGCCGTCGAAGTACGCGCGGTGCTCGCGCGCCACGTACCGGGAGCCGTAGTCGCCGGTGCACTCCTCGTCGGCCAGGAACGCCAGCACCAGGTCGCCGCGGGTGCGCCGCCCCTCGCGCAGGCGCCGCCTCACGGTCGCGAGCGTCATCGCGAGGCTGCCCTTCATGTCGACCGCGCCGCGCCCCCACACGCACCCGTCGCGCACCTCGCCCGAGAACGGCGGCACGGTCCACTCGGACGCGTCGGCGGGCACCACGTCCAGATGCCCGTGGATCAGGAACGCCGGATGGGACGGGTCGGTGCCCGGGACGCGGGCCAGCACGCTCGCCCGGCCCGGCGCGGACTCGACGACCACCGGATCGGCGCCGGCGTCGTCCAGCAGCGTGGCGACGTGCTCGGCGGCGGGCCGCTCCGGATGGGCGACGCCCTCGCCCCGGTTCGTGGTGTCGAAGCGGATGAGATCGGCGCAGATCACCGCCGCCTCGTGCCCCGCCGCATCGTGCCCCGCCGCATTGGGTGTTGCCTCTGTGCTGGTGGACGGCTGCTGCACCTTGACTCCCATAACCCTCTTTTGTAACAAGGCTTCATTTTCCTTCGCCGCTGACCAGTGTCAATGAATGATCAAGAACGTCTCGATCCGGTTTCGACTCCGTCAGCGGCGTACCCAAACGGTCACCGCGAGTACGACGCTGCGAGCAATCTAGGTGCGGCGGGGCCGGTTCAGCGCCCCGCCGCGCGCCGGGAGCGGAACGCCGAGGAGGAGCATGACCAGTCAGAGGGGTGCCGGCAGAGGTGTCCGACTGAGGGTCGCGGGGCTCACCGCCGTGGCGCTCGCCGCGTCGCTCGGCCTGACGGCCTGCGGCGGCGACGACGCCGGGGCGAGCGACGGGACGTTCACCGTGGGCCACGCCGAGCCCAACCATCTGGTGCCCGCCAACACCACGAGCAGCTACGCCTTCGACGTGATCAGCGAGCTGTTCGACAACCTGATGACGCTCGACGCGGGCGGCAAGGCCGTGCCGCTGGCCGCCGAGTCCGTCACCTCCGGCGACCAGAAGGTCTGGACGGTCAAGGTGAAGCCAGGCCAGAAGTTCCACAATGGCGAACCGGTGACCGCGCAGAGCTTCGCGGACGCGTGGAACTACGCCTCCTACGGCCCGAACGCCATGGACACCAACGAGTACTTCTCGTACATCAAGGGCCACGGGGAAATGAACCCCGAGGACGAGAAGGCCAAGCCGAAGGCCGACACGCTGTCCGGCCTTGAGGTCGTCGACCAGAACACCCTGAAGGTCACGCTGAACGACCCGTTCAGCCAGTTCCCCCTGCTGCTCACCTACCCGGCGTACGCGCCGATGCCGAAAGCCGGGCTGAAGGACGTCAAGGCGTTCGACGAACACCCGATCGGCAATGGCCCCTACAAGATGGACGGCAACTGGGAACGTAACAAACAAATCAAACTCGTCGCCTTCTCCGGCTACACCGGCTCGCGCAAGCCGCGGAACAAGGGCGTCACCTGGAAGAGCTACTCCAGCGCCGACACCGCGTACACCGACCTGCGGGCGGGGCGGATCGACGTTCTGCAGACGATCCCGTCCGCGAAGGTGCCCGAGGCGAAGCGGCTGCTCGGCGACCGGTTCCTGCCCCGCAAGATGGGCACGATCGACTATCTCGGCTTCCCGCTGTGGGACAAGCGGTTCGCGAACGCCGACACGCGCAGGGCCATCTCGATGGCCATCGACAGGCAGGGCATCAACAAGGCCGTCTACAACGGCGACTACATTCCCGCCGACTCCCTGCTCCCCGCCATCATCGAGGGTCACCGGCCGAACGCGTGCGGCGAACTGTGCACCTACAACCCGTCCAAGGCCAAGGAGCTTTTCGGCAAGGCGGGCGGGTTCAAGGGGACGCTCGAACTGTACTTCTCCAACGCGCAGCCGACCTACGCCCAGTGGATGCGGATCGTGGCGAACTCCCTGCGCGACAACCTCGGCATCCAGGACATCCAGTTCCGGCAGGTGCCCGCGTCCGACTACTTCGCCATGCTCGGTGACCGCAAGGAGAAGGGCCCGTACCGGCAGAACTGGGAGGCCGACTACCCGAGCGCCCAGAACTACCTGGAGAACATGTGGACCACGCCCAACAACCGGATGGGCTGGACGAACAAGGAGTTCGACGGCCTCATCGCCAAGGCGAACAAGGCGGCCGACCCGCAGGAGGCCACCAGGTTCTACAACCAGGCGGAGGACATCGCCATCCGTGAGATGCCGATGATCCCGCTGTGGACGTGGGCGGGCCAGGGCGGACGTTCCAAGAACGTCGGCAACGTCACGATCACCCCGTACTCCACGGGCCTGGTCGCGACCGAAGTGACGGTGAAGTAGCCGGCGATGTGGCAGTACACCGTCCGGCGCCTACTGCAGGCCATCCCGGTCTTCATCGGCACCACGCTGCTCATCTACGCGATGGTGTTCGCCCTGCCCGGCGACCCGATCCAGGCGCTCGCGGGGGACAAGCCCGTCCCGGAGAACGTCCTCCAGACGCTCCGGGAGCGGTACAACCTGAACGACCCGCTGCTGGTGCAGTACGCCAAGTACATGTGGGGTCTCGTCCAGGGCGACCTGGGCGAGAACTACACCGGCCAGAGCGTGTCGGAGATGCTCAGCGGGCGCTGGACGGTGACCGCGCAGCTCGCGATCACCGCCTGGGTCTTCGAGCTGCTGATCGGGCTCGTGCTGGGGGTGTGGGCGGGCCTGCGGCGCGGGAAGCTCGCCGACACCCTCGTCCTCGGCGGGACGACGCTGGTCATCGCGGTCCCGGTGTTCGTCATCGGCTACGTCGCGCAGATCGTGTTCGGCCTGCACTGGCAGATCTTCCCGACGGCGGGCACCGACGACGGCTGGCCGATGAGCTACCTGCTGCCGGGGATCGTGCTCGGCTCGCTCGGCCTGTCGTACGTGGCGCGGCTGACCCGGACGAGCCTGGCCGAGAACCTGCGGGCCGACTACGTCCGCACCGCCCACGCCAAGGGGCTGTCGCGGACGCGGGTCGTCGGCCGGCACGCGCTGCGCAACTCGCTGATCCCCGTCGTGACCTATCTCGGCGTCGACTTCGGGAACCTGATGGGCGGCGCGATCGTGACGGAGGGGATCTTCAACCTGCCGGGCATCGGGCAGCAGGTGTTCCAGTCGATCCAGCTCAAGGAGGGGCCCGTCGTGGTCGGCGCCGTCACCGTGCTGGTGCTGATCTTCCTGCTGGTCAACCTGCTCGTGGACCTGCTGTACGGGGTCCTGGACCCGCGGATCAGGTACGAGTGAGGGCGCGATGACGATCAAGGAGGCGGACTCGGGCGCGGGCGCGGCGGTGGTCGCGAGCGCGGGCGGCGAGATCGGCCGGGCCTCGCTGTGGGACGACGCGTGGCGCGACCTGCGCCGCCGCTGGGTCTTCTGGGGCTCGGCCGCCATCCTCGCGCTGGTCGCGGTGATGTCGGCGGTGCCGAGGCTGTTCACCGCCACGGCCGTCAACGAGGGCTGCGACCCGAACCGGGCCAAGCTCGGGCCGTCCGGCGACCACTGGTTCGGCACCGACCTCGCGGGCTGCGACTACTACGCGCACGTCGTGCACGGCGCCCGGCCGACGCTGCTGATCGGCGTCGCCGTCACGCTGTTCGCGCTGCTCATCGCGGTGCTGTTCGGGATGCTCGCCGGCTACTACGGCGGCCTGGTGGACACGCTCATCGCGCGGCTCACCGACGTGTTCTTCGGGTTGCCGTTCGTGCTCGGCGCCACGGTCATCCTCGTCGCGTTCCCCGGGCACGGGATGTGGGCGATGACGCTGGTGCTGGTGCTGCTCGGCTGGACGACGATGATCCGCATCATGCGGGGGCAGGTGATCTCCGTCCGCGACGCCGACTACGTGCAGGCGGCGCGGCTGCTCGGCGCGTCCGACCGGCGGATCATGGCCAGGCACATCCTGCCGAACGCGGTCGCCCCGGTGATCGTGGTCGCCACCCTCAACGTCGGCCACGTGATCGTCGCGGAGGCGACGCTGGACTTCCTCGGCGTCGGGCTCCAGTACCCGGAGGTGTCGTGGGGGCTCCAGCTCGGCCAGGCCAAGGACTCCTTCCTCGACGACCCCCATCTGCTGATCTTCCCCGCGGCGTTCCTGTCGGCGACGGTGCTGAGCTTCCTGATGCTCGGCGACGCCGTCCGCGACGCCCTCGACCCGAAGCTGCGGTGACGCCCATGACGACAGAGTCGAAGAAGGGCGACCTCGTCCCGGCGCCGCGCCCGGACGCGCCACTGCTCCAGGTCGACGACCTGCACGTCCGCTTCCGGGTGCGGGGCCAGGACGTCCACGCGGTGAACGGCCTGTCCTACACCCTCGCGGAGGGGGAGACCGTCGCGATCCTCGGCGAGTCGGGGTCGGGCAAGAGCGTCGCGGCGCAGGCCGTCATGGGCATCCTCGACATGCCGCCCGCGCGGATCGAGCGCGGCTCGGTGCGGCTGCGCGGCGAGGAACTGCTCGGGCTGACCGACCGGCGCCGCCGCGAGTACCGCGCCGAGCGCATCTCGATGATCTTCCAGGACGCGCTGACGGCGCTGAACCCGGTGTTCACCGTCGGCGACCAGCTCCGCGAGATGTTCCAGGTGCATCGCGGCCTCGGCCGCCGCGCCGCCAAACAGAAGGCGGTCGAGCTGATGGAACGGGTGCGGATCCCGCTCGCCGCGCGGCGGCTCGGCGACTACCCGCACCAGTTCTCCGGCGGCATGCGCCAGCGCATCATGATCGCGATGGCGCTGGCGCTGGAACCGGACGTGCTGATCGCCGACGAGCCGACCACCGCGCTCGACGTGACCGTCCAGGCGCAGATCATGCGGCTGCTCGCCGGGCTCCAGGACGACCTGAACATGGGCATGGTGCTGATCACCCACGATCTCGGCGTCGTCGCCGGCGTCGCGGACCGGATCGTCGTCATGTACGCGGGGTCGGTCGCCGAGCAGTCGCCCGCCCGCGACCTGTACGCGCGGCCCGCCCACCCGTACACGCGCGGGCTGCTGGCGTCGGTGCCGCGCCTCGACCGGCGCGGAGG
>JBOHBY010000201.1:0-3078 GCA_050698635.1 Spirillospora sp. | reverse complement strand
CCCGGGGCCCGGACGCGGGCGCCACCCCGTCCGGAAGATCGTCGCCCTGGCCCCCCCGCTCAGCAACCGCGCCGTGCCCGGGGATCGGGGCGTGCGCCGCGGACCGTTCGACCGGGGAGATCGGCAGCAGCGTCCGGCGGTCGCGCGGGGCGTGGGCGGCGTGGCCGCGTCCCGCCATGACGGCGTCGAGCCGGTCGCCGATAGCGGTGTAGTCGTCGAAGCCGAGCACCGCGTCGGCCTCCGGCAGCGCCTCGGCCAGTTCGCTGCCGTACCGCTCGGCCATGCACCCGGCCGCCACGACCTTCGCGCCGGAGTCGTGCGCGGCCAGCAGCGTGTCGACGGAGTCCTTCTTGGCCGCCTCGATGAACCCGCAGGTGTTGACGACCACCACGTCCGCGCCGTCCGCGTCCTCGGCGCCGTCAGTAAGATCGACAAGGTCCCAGCCCGCGTCCTCGATGCGCGCGGCGAGCTCCTCGGAATCGACCTCGTTGCGGGCGCAGCCGAGCGTGATGAGCGAGACCTTGCGGCGTGTGGACATCCCCCTAAGGTAACGGCCCCGGACGTCCAGGAAGACCAGCGCCCTCGTCAGGCGGGTTCGGGGTCGTCCTTGTCGAAGCTGAGGCGCTGGACGCCCTTGCCCTTGCCGGGCGAGCCGATGTCCTTGCCGTTGACGGTCAGGTTGACGCTGCCGCCCACGCCGACCACGAGCCGGACCTTCTTCCTGGCGGTGAAGGACTGCTGGTCGCCCTCGCGGATCATGCCGCTGAACAGCGTCTTCCCGTCGTCGCCGCGGACGTTCAGCCACGTCGTGCGCTTGGCCTCGACCCGCACCTCGACCTTGGTGCGCGGCGCGACCGCGACGGGGCCGTCGTTCTTCGGCGGCGCGGACGCGGGCGGCGCCGGGGTCGACGGCGCGGGCGTCCCGGCGACCTGCTGCGCGGTGCGCCGCTCGCCCTCGCCACCCTGCCCGACCACCTGGAACACCCCGTAGATGATCACGAGGGCGAGCGCGAGGGCCATCGCGGCGCTCCAGTTCGGCGACCTGCGCTCGCGGAACGCGACGGGCTGCTCAGGCTCGAACGCCGACACGGCCGAGACCGGCTGCGGCGCGCCGCCGTGCGTCGCGTCGAACTCGGCGACGAGCGGTTCCGGATCGATGCCGATGACGCGGCCGATGCTGCGGATGTGCCCGCGCGCGTAGAAGTTGCCACCGCAGGCGGAGAAGTCGTCGGCCTCCATGCCGCGGATCACGGTCTCGCGTATCCGCGTTTGGAGGCTCACCTGTGTCACCGAGAGACCGGCCCGCTGTCGTTCCTCCGCCAAGGTCTCACCGATGCTCACGCCGGGCCTCCTTCGCGGGCACTCGTCGCCGATCTTCTGCGACACAGTCTAGGAACGCCCATGCCCGTTGAGCGACAGCCAACACGTTCGAAAGAGGGCAAGATTTCGCATCATTCCGCAATGCCTCGGCGGCCGCCGCCTCGGCGTCGCCTTCCCGTCACCTGGGCGTCGCCTCAACCGCCGTTCGGCCTCGGTTCAGGCGCCGGTTCAGGCGCCGCCGCGCAGCTCCGCGAGGATGCCGGGAAGGTCGTCCGGTTTGGTCAGCACGTCCCGCGCCTTGGAGCCCTCGCTGGGGCCGACGATGTCGCGGCTCTCCATCAGGTCCATGAGCCGCCCGGCCTTGGCGAACCCGACGCGGAGCTTGCGCTGGAGCATCGACGTCGACCCGAACTGCGTCGACACGACCAGCTCGATGGCCTGGACGAGCAGGTCCATGTCGTCGCCGACCTCCTCGTCGATCTCCTTCTTCGGCCCGGCCGCCGCGGCGACGTCGTCGCGGTACTTCGCCTCCATCTGCCCCTTGCAGTGGTCGACGATCCCGTGGATCTCCTTCTCCGCGACGTAGGCGTTCTGGATGCGCATCGGCTTGCTCGCGCCCATCGGCAGGAACAGCGCGTCGCCCTGCCCGACCAGCTTCTCCGCGCCTGGCTGGTCGAGGATGACGCGGCTGTCGGCCAGCGACGACGTCGCGAACGCCAGCCGGGACGGCACGTTGGCCTTGATGAGCCCGGTGACGACGTCCACCGACGGACGCTGCGTCGCCAGCACGAGGTGGATCCCGGCGGCGCGGGCGAGCTGGGTGATGCGGACGACGGAGTCCTCCACGTCGCGCGGCGCGACCATCATCAGGTCGGCGAGCTCGTCCACGATGACGAGCATGTACGGGTACGGCGTGTAGACGCGCTCGCTGCCCGGCGGCGGCTTGAGCTTGCCCGCCTTGACGGCCTTGTTGAAGTCGTCGATGTGCCGGTACCCGGACGCGGCGAGGTCGTCGTAGCGGCGGTCCATCTCGCCGACGACCCAGTCGAGGGCCTCGGCGGCCTTCTTCGGGTTGGTGATGATCGGGGTGATGAGGTGCGGGATGCCCTGGTACATCGTCAGCTCGACCCGCTTGGGGTCGACGAGGATCATCCGGACCTCGTCGGGCGTCGCGCGCATCAGCACGGATGTGATGAGCCCGTTGATGCACGTCGACTTGCCCGCGCCGGTCGCGCCCGCGATGAGGATGTGCGGCATCTTGGCGAGGTTGGCGACGACGGTGCGTCCCTCGACGTCCTTGCCGAGCCCGACGATCATCGGGTGGTGCTCGCCCGTCGCGGCGGGCGAGCGCAGCACGTCGCCGAGGCTGACGATGTCCTTGTCGGTGTTGGGGATCTCCACGCCGATCGCCGACTTGCCGGGGATCGGGGAGATGATCCGCACGTCCGCGCTCTTCACCGCGTACGCGATGTTCTTCGTCAGCGCGATGACCTTCTCGACCTTCACCGCCGGGCCGAGCTCGATCTCGTAGCGGGTGATCGTCGGGCCGCGGGTGAACCCGGTGACCTGCGCGTCGATGTCGAACTGCTCCAGCACGCCGGTCAGCGCGTTCACGACCGTGTCGTTGGCCTTGGTGCGCGGCTTGGTGACGCTGCCGGGACGCAGCGCCGACGGGTCGGGCAGCATGTAGACCTCGCCGGACGACGACAGCGGAAGCTGCTCGGAGCGGCGCGGCGCGGGCGTCGGGTCGGGCACGTC
>JBOHBY010000200.1:0-2481 GCA_050698635.1 Spirillospora sp. | reverse complement strand
CGCCAGCATCGCCCTGCCGAGCGCGGTGCGGTGCGCGGGGGCGCGTCCGCCGACCCGGGACGGCACGGACGCGGCGAGCCGTCCGCCGAGCTTGTCCAGGTAGTAGACCTCGGCGCCGTCCAGGACGGCGAGGTGCGCGACGAGCCCGGTGGTGACCTGGAGCCCGTGCAGCAGCGGCGCCGCCGCCTCGCGGATCCTGCCGTGCCCGCCGTCCCGGCCGCCGAGGCCGAGGGCGCGGCGGCCGAGGCCGTAGCCGAACGGGTGGTGCGCGAGCCAGCGCTGCCGGACGAGCTGGTCCAGGATCCGGTGCACGGTGGAGCGCGGCAGCCCGGTGCGGCGGGCGACGTCCTCCAGGGTCAGCCGGGCGGACGGGCCGTTGAAGGCGTCCAGGATCAGCGTCATCCGCTCGATCATGGACGGCGGCGACTCCCGCCGCGCCCGCGCCCGTGCCGCCGGGTCCACCGTCATGACCTCGGTCATCGCACCTCCCGCCGGAGACTGAAATGAATTCTTGTTATCCGGAATGTAGCAACCGCTTGGTTGCTTGGGAAGGGGAGGCGTAAGCCCAGGCCGGCTAGGGCGTGACGGCCATGTTGGCGAGGATCCTGGCGGCCAGGTCGGCGTCGCCGTCGACCTGGACGGTCACCGCGTCGGGGCCGCAGCGTCCGGCGGTGAGCCGGACATAGCTCTCCCAGTCCATGGCGAGCCCCGTGGTCAGGGCGTCCGTGGTGGGAGCGTCCGGTTCGGTCCAGTGGCCGCGCCGGTCGCCGTCCACCCGGACGGCCACGTGGAAGTCGGGCGGGCCGGAGATCTCGAACGCGACGGACCGGCCCGGCTCGGCCTTGCCCAGCCGGGCGACGATGCGGGGCAGGGCGTTGCTCAGCAGCTCCCAGAAGCACCGCGCGGCCGGGGCGTCGAGGTTGCCGGGACGTCCGACCGCGCGGCGGATGTCCTGTTCGTGCGCCCAGCAGTCCAGGGCGCGGAACTTCATCAGGCGGGTGTAGGTGCCCTCGCGCCCGTCCGGGCACATGACGATCCGGTTGGGGTTGAGGCTCGGGAGCTGGACGAGGCGACGCTCCAGCGCGTCCGCGAGCTGCGCGACGACGACCGGGCCCGGCAGCGGACGGCGCAGCTGGACGGCGGTCTCCAGGAACCGGCCGAAGTCGTTGCGGACGTGGTCGAACTCGGGGACCTCGGCGTCCGGACCCGGCTCGGGGTCGGGTTCGCCGAGCAGGTTGAGCTCGACCCCGACGAGATGGGCGAGCTGGTCCTTGACCGTCCAGCCGGGGCATTCGGTCGGCACGTGCCAATCGGGCTCGGTGAACGTCGCGGCGAGCGCGAGCGTCGACCGGATCGTCTGCTCGTAGGCGGCGGTGTAGGTGCGCATCGGCTCAGAGCTCTCGATCGCAGGGCCGCGTCAGGGTGCTCGACGTCAGGGGTGCTCGGTGCGGAGGTGGTGACGCAGGGCCGCGAGCTCGAGGTGCGGCTGGTGGCAGCGGACGCAGGCCCACACCCCGCTGGGCACGCTGAAACCGTGCGCGGCGGCGTCGTCGCGTGCGCAGATCAGGTTGTAGGTCTGGACGAGGCGCCGCCACGTCCGCCGGACCGCCGTTGGCATTCCCGCTCCCCTCCGAGCCGGGTCGTTCTCCACCGGCACAGGATAGGGCACGGGAATGTCAAGGCGAATCGCCGAAGACAACCAGGTTCACTGGCCGATCTTCACGCCCGGCTCGCCGTGCCGGTACTCCAGCGGCCGGGTCCCGCGCCGTCCGGGCACGTTGCCCCCGCCGTGGATCTTGAACATGGGCAGGATCGTCCGGCCGTAGGTGTTCTCGAACATCATCGCGGCCGCCGCGTACAGGCAGAGGACCGCGGTCGCGACCAGCAGCCATCCGCCGACGTCCAGCGCCCAGTCGGACGGGGCCCAGAAGCCCGCCGAGGTGAAGCCGGACGCGGCCGCCAGGACCATCAGCAGCAGCGCCATGACGAGGCTCGTGCCGAGCGCGGCGAGCGCGCCCAGACCGGTGATCACCGCCAGGGCGACCCACCAGAACGCGAAGCCCTCGTTGACCGTGCCGAGGACCGGGGCCTGTGTCAGCGGGTACGCGCCCATGCTGATCAGCATGAACAGCAGACCGTAGCCGAGCCAGAACGAGCCCCACATGCCGTGCATCGCGGTGGCCAGGCCGTCGCGCGCCCGGTAGGCCCACATGCCCGCCAGGAACTGGGCGAGCCCGCCGAACGTCAGCAGGAACGGCCACAGGGACACCGGCGTCGCGGCGTTGCCGTACCAGCCCGCCTCCCACGCGCCGAACATCATGCTCGCCCCGCCCAGCCCGAACAGCCCGAGGATGGACGGTGCCGCGACGGGCTGGAGGGAAATGCGGGTCCGGTCCTCCCACAGCGCGTGCTCGCCGGGCATGTCCGCGCTCCGGCCCGGGGCCGCCGCCGCGGCGCCCTGCCCCGGCATCGCCGCCGTGC
>JBOHBY010000199.1:0-5597 GCA_050698635.1 Spirillospora sp. | reverse complement strand
CGGGCGGCGCGGGCGGCGGCGCTACGAACGGCTCGGCGGGAAGGTGACGGGGAGGGCGGTCAGCGCGCGGTGGAACGCGCCCGGCCGCCACTCCAGCTCCTCGGGCGCGACGGCGAGCTCCACGTCGGGAAGGCGGTCGAGGAGCCGCTCGATCGCGACCGACGCGATCAGCCGGGCGTGGTTCTTGGCCGGGCAGGTGTGCGGCCCGCCCGCGAACGCCAGATGCGCCCGGTTGCCCGTCCGGCTCGCCGACGAGCGGGAGGGGTCGGTGTTCGCGGCGGCGTAGCTGATGATGACGGGCTGGTGCGCGGGCAGCCGGTAGCCGTGGAAGTTCACCTCGCGGCGGGGGAACGTCGGGCCGTAGTTGGAGATCGGCGGGTCGGTCCAGAGGATCTCGTCGAGCGCGTCCTCGACGGGCAGGCTGCCGCCGGACAGGTCGCCGCCGAACCGGTCGTCGGACAGCAGCAGCCGGATGCCGTTGGCGATGAGCGAGTTCTCCGGCTCGGTGCCGGACGCCAGCAGCAGCCCGACCTGGTTCGTGACCTCCTCGTCGTCGAGCCCGGCGGGGTGCCGCAGCATCCAGGACGCGACGTCCGCGCCCGGTTTCGCGCGTTTCAGCGCCACCAGGTCCCGGGCGGCCCGTTCGAGCGTCGCCAGGGACTTCGCCGGGTCGTCGACGCCTTCGAGCAGACCGGTCATGCCCTCTTCGAGCCGTCCGGCGATCTCCTCGGGGCAGCCGAACAGCTCGGTGAACACCAGCAGCGGGATCGGACGGGTGTACTGCCCGATGAGGTCGGCCTCGCCGTCGCCCGCGAACGCGTCGATGAGTCCGTCGGCGGCGTTCTCGGCGTACCGGCGCAGCGCCGCCGGGTGGACGCGGGCGAGGCTGTCGACGATCACCGACCGGAAACGGGCGTGCACGGCGCCGTTGGTGAACAGCGCGTTCGGGCGGGCCTGGAGCATCGGCAGCACCGGGCAGTCCGGCCCCACCTCCTCCTCCCACACCTCGCTGCACCGCGGGAACCGGTCGGGGTCGCGCAGGATCTCCAGCGCCGCGTCGTACCCGAGGACCAGCGTCGCCGGAACGCCGGGGACCAGTTCGACGGGCACGAGGTCGCCGACGGCCCGCATCCGGTCGTAGACGCGGCCCGGGGACGTGGTGAACTCCGGGCCGTACAGCGGGAACCGCTCCGGTTCCGTCTCGGCGGGGGCGGTGGTCACTGCTTCTCCTCCGTGTTGAGGGTGAGAAGGTGGTCGACGAGCGAGATCAGCGCCTCGGTGGACGACCTTCGGTCGCGGGCGTCGCAGGTCACGAGCGGGGTGGTGGGGTCGAGGTCGAGGGCTTCGCGCACCTCGTCCTCGGGGTAGGACGGCGAGCCGTCGAAGTGGTTCAGGGCCACGGCGTAGGGGAGGCCCTGCTTCTCGACGGCGTCCATGACGGCGAACGACTGCTCCAGCCGGGTCGTGTCGACGAGGACGAGCGCGCCGAGCGCGCCGCGCGCCAGGTCCTCCCAGAGCCGGGCGAAGCGCTGCTGGCCCGGCGTCCCGAACAGGTACAGGACGATCTCGTCGGTCAGCGTCAGGCGGCCGAAGTCCATCGCGACCGTGGTGGTCGTCTTGTCGTCGATCCCGGCGAGGTCGTCGACGGCGGCGCCCGCCTGCGTCATCCGCTCCTCGGTGCGCAGCGGGCGGATCTCCGACAGCGTCCCGATGTAGGTGGTCTTGCCGACGGCGAAGTGCCCCACGATGAGGATCTTGACGGACGTCCGGACGGTGTCGGGCAGGTAGGGCGGCGGCTCAGAGACGAGCGCGGAGTCCATCGAGCACCTCCTGAAGGAGCCGGACCTTGGGCTGCTGGTCAGGTTGCCGGGCGGTGGGCGCGCCGGCCCGGGCGGTGAGGTGACCGCTGTCGACGAGGTCGGACAGCAGGACCCTGGTGATCCCGACGGGCAGCCCGAGATGCCCGGAGATCTCCGCGACCGAGAGCGCGCCGCCTAAGCACAGCTCCACGATCTGGATCTTCTCGGGGGTGAGCCCGGTCCGCGGCGGGTCGCCGGTCGCGGTGACGAGGGTGACGACGTCGAACACGTTGCGGGACGGCCGTGCCCGGCCGCCGGTGACGACGTGCGGGCGGACCAGCGCCCGCGCGTTCCGGCGGGCGGTCATGCCGGACGTTCCGCGCCTGGACGCCGCGCAGGCCGTTCCGTGCCGGGACGCGGCGGGCTGGTCATCTCCTTGCCCAGCCGCTGCACCAGCTCCTGGAGCCGGAACGACACCGTCTCCATGTCGACGTGCTGCGTCGCCGACACCGCGAGGTACGCGCCGGGGCCCGCGGCGACGAGGAACACGTAGCCGTCGTCGAACTCGTTCACCGTCTGCCGCCAGGTGGTGCCGGGGTCGCCGCAGAACTCGGCGGTGGCGCGGGCGAGCGACTGGAGGCCCGACATGCCCGCGGCCTGGCGTTCGGCGTCGTCCCTGCCGATCCGCTCGGAGTGGGCCATGAGCAGGCCGTCGGCCGACAGCAGGATCGCGTGCCGGGTCTCCGGCATCCGCAGCGCGTCGTCGAGCATCCAGCCGAGCCGGTTCGTGCCGTCGTCGTCCATCGCAGCGTTCCGCCCCTTCGTCATGGCCGCCCGCCCGCGTCGTCGTCCGGGGTGCCGTCCGCGTCTTCGGCGGCGGCGCGTCCGGACCGCGTCCCGCGCTGCCAGGCGCCGAGCCCGGCGGCGGTCTCCCGCGCCGGCCTGACGGCCGGTTCCTCGTCGGTGTCCGGCGCTTCGGGCCTCCGGCGCGGCCGGTCGGCGACCGCGACCCGGTTCCGTTTGGGCAGGCCACCGGCGGTGGACGGCCCGTCCGTCGCGGCCGGCCGCTCGGGGCTCTCGGGTTCGGCGGGGGGCGATGCCGCGGGTTCGGGGCGCGGGTCGTCCGGGACGGTGGTGAGCAGCGCGCTCGGCACGAACACCACGGCCCGCACACCGCCGTAGGGGGAGCGGGAGTCGACCGACACGCGGAACCCGTAGCGGGCGGCGAGGACCCCCGCCACCGCGAACCCGATCTGCGGCGGGTCGCCGAGCCGGTGGACGTCCACCGACGTCTCCCCGGACAGCAGCTCCGCCGCGCGTTGCAGCTCCTCGGCGTCCATCGCGACGCCCGCGTCGTCGATCAGGATCGCGACGCCGTTGTGCGTGGTCCGGAAGTTGACCTCGACGGTCGTGTCCGGACGGGAGTGGCGCGCCGCGTTGTCGAGCAGCTCCGCCAGCGTCAGCACGATCGGCTCCACGGCGCGGCTCGTCACCGCGCCGCCGACCGTCCCCTCCAGGTTGACGCGCAGGTAGTCGCGGATGCGGGAGGTCGCGCCGCGGACCACGTCGGTCATGGACGACGCCGTCCGCTGCTGCCCCGGCCACGACCCGCACAGCACCGCCGTGGCCTGGGCACGGCGGCCGAGCTGCGCGTTCATGTGGTCGACGCGGAGCAGGCCCTCCAGCACGTCCGGGTCGTCGTGGCGCTCCTGCATGGTGGAGATGGCGAGCTGCTGCTCGTTCGCCAGGCTCTGCACGGCCCGCATCATCGCGCGCAGCGTCGACTTCGCGGACTGGTCGGAGCGTTCCCTGACGCCTTCGGCGGACCCGGCGAACAGCTCCATCACGGTTCGCAACGCCTTGTCGTAGGCGGGGGCCTCACGGGTGAGGTCGTGCAGGGGGCCGGCGACGTCCATGTCCGGGTTCGTCAGCGACTCCCGGAGCTCGGGCAGCCGGACGTCCGCCAGGTGCCGCAGCTCCTTCTCACGCAGGTCGACGCCGCGGGTCAGGGCGGTGTTCCGCGCACGGAGCGCGGCGGACTCGCGCCGCTCGCGGACCAGCAGGACCGCGGCGCCGACACCGGCGCCGGCCACGATGACGAACGCCGTCGCCAAGAGGAATGGCTCCATCAGATCCTCTGTGCACATGTTTCGGGCCCGGCCAGCGCACAAGGCGGACCGGCGTGGGCCGCCTCATGGCCGGGTGGGGTGGATTCTCGGCACCGTAGGACGGGAACGCGCATGCGCGCTTGTGCGTGCGCGCAAGGAAACTTGCCGCCGGACGCATCCCGTGACCACGCGCCGTCCGAGCGGCGTCACCATCCGCAGGATTCGCCTGATAACGGGCGCCGGATCGTATACGCTCGCCTGCGCTGGCCGGATCGGCGGAGGAGCCTCGCGGTGGACGACTTCCCCGGCGGGGCCGTCCGGCGGAGCGGCGGCGCCTACCGGCTCGTCCTCTACCGGTCGGACCGCGCCGACCACATCCGGACGCCCGACCACCACCGCGACCCCGGCGCCTACCGCTTCCTGCTGCCGTTGCACGGCGAGATGCTCCTGCTCCGCGACGGCGACGGCGACGGTGACGGTGACGGTGACGGCGGAGGTGACAACGACGGCGGCCACGCGGAGGCGCGGCTGCGGCCGGGGACGGGCGGGCTCGTCGCGCTGACGGCGACCGTCCGGCTCGTGCCGCACCGGCCCGCCCGTGCGCTCGTCCTGACGATCCCCGCCCACGAGGTGGACGGCCGCCTCCGCCACGTCACCTCGCCCGCCGCCGCCCCGTTCGCCACCGGCATCGACCTGTCCACCGGGCTCGGCCGCGTCGTCGCCGACATGGTCAGGGCCGTCGGCGAGGAGCGCGGGACCCTCACCGCGCGGCAGTTCGACGCCGCCTGCGACCGGATCACCGAGCTGCTGTGCATCCTTGTCGCCGACTTCGGCGCCGCCGCGCGCGACCGTCCGCCCGCGCCGGGGCACCTCGCCGAGGTGGAGGCGGTGGTGCGCCGGCACGTCCGCGAGCACGCCACCGACCCCGGCCTCACCGGGACCGCGATGGCGCAGGACCTCGGCTGGTCGCTGCGCCAGATCCAGCTCGCGTTGCAGCGTGCGGGGACGACACCGCGCGAGCTGATCCGCGAGGAACGGCTCAGGCTCGTCCGGGACCGGCTGCGCGACCCGCTCGACCGGCACGTCACCATCACCGACCTCGCGCACGCGACGGGGTTCTCCTCGGCGAGCGCGCTCAGCCACGCCTTCCGGCAGCGGTTCGGCGTCAGCCCCCGCGAACTGAGGCAGCAGGAGCGCAGGCGGGTGGCGCGTGGTCATTAGGTGCCCTAGGGGCGCCGGATTCGGTTGGCACGCATTTGCAACAGGACGCGACCGCTCCGGGGTTAACATGCGTTGAGATCACGGCAGATTAGGGCAGATCAGGGCAGATCACGGCAACGGGGCGAAGACGGTCAGGAGCGCGCTCGTGGACCTCGGGCCCCACCATCTCAGAATGATCGAGGCTATCGCCGCGACCGGCAGCATCAGCAAGGCCGCGGCCCGGCTAGGCCTCACCCAGCCGGCGGTCAGCACGATGCTGCGCCGTGTCGAGAGCCATCTGGGCGTGCAGTTGTTCGTCCGGTCACCGGAGGGCGTCACGCCGACACCGGTCGGGGCGGAGGTCGCCACCCGCGCCCGCGCGGCCCTGGCCAGCATCGACGACCTCAACGCGGCCCTCGCGCACCGGATCCGCGACCCGTCGGCGATGCCGCTGCTGCGCGTCGGCGTGCAGGCGTGCCCGGCGCTGACG
>JBOHBY010000198.1:0-2691 GCA_050698635.1 Spirillospora sp. | reverse complement strand
AGATCAGCCGGACCCGCGCGCGCAGCCCGTCGGCGCTGATGTCGTCCTGGTCGTAGAGGAAGCCGCCGCGGAACGTCTCCCCGCCCGACCCGGACGTCTGCGGCACGAGGCTGTAGCGGCGGTAGCCGTTCACCCGCTCGTAGGCCGAGTTCATCCCCTCGCACATGCGGACGACGTGGTGGGCGCGCCCGAACGGGTGCTGGACGGCGACCACGTCCATGTCCACGTCGCGGTCCGGTTTGGGCTCGGTGAGGCTTACGCGGTGCTCGATGCCGAGCGCCGCCGCGACCCGGCGGCCGAGGATCACGTCCGGTTCGTCGGCGAACCCGTGCGTCGTCGCGCCGAACCGCACCCCCGCCCCGACCAGCGCCGCCGCCATCAGCCTGCTGTCGCGGCCACCGGACAGCGACAGCGTCACCGCGTCGCCGTGCCGCCCCAGCGGCTCTGCCGCGGCCATGAGCGACTCGGCGAGCGGCCGGACGGCCTTCGCCCGCTCCGCCGCCTCGCGGGGCACCGGGTTCGTCCTGGGCATGGGCAGCCTGCGGATCACGGTCGGCTCGCCCGGCACGGCCTCCAGCACGGTCGCGGCCGGAAGCGCCGTCACGCCGCGGAACGGGGTGTCGTCGTTGGTGAGGAAGCCGTGCCGGACGATCGGGTGCAGCGCCTCCACCGCGATGTCGACCGACGGGTCCGCCAGCCCCGTCTCCAGCGCCCGCGCCACCAGATGGACGAGCAGCGCGCGGCTCCCGGCGATCCGGACGCCCCGCGTCTCGGCGTGGTAGACGGGGCAGACCCGGGCGATCGCGGTGGCGGCGGCGACGCCGTCCTCACCCGCCCGGAAGGCGGAGAAGACCCCGCCCAGCTCGGCGGTGGCGTCGCCGAGATCGTCCTTGGCGAGCAGGGCGTCGGCGTCGCGTTCGGGGTCGGTGAGATAGCCGCAGTACCCGAGGACGCGGCCCGGCCTGCCGGTGAGGACGCCGGGCAGCAGTTCGTGCTCGGGCTCGTTCGACCAGCCGAGCAGTGCGGCGCCGCCGCCGGGCGCGGTCCAGGAACCGGCCGACACCACACTGGCCGGTACGGGGAACGCCTCGCCGATGGCGCGGTGCGCGGCCTCGAACAGCAGCGGCGCGAGCCGTTCCCGGCCTTGACGGGCGGACAGAGCGAGATAGACGCGCACGAGCACTCCCCACGCGGGTGGGACCCTACGACATCCGTCCCCTCACCCGCCGGGACGACATCGCGATGACGACTACGCGGACGTTCGGTGAACAACCACCGATTTCTGTCACTGTACGTGATCGTCCAATGTCAGAAGCGGGGCCTGTCCGAGCAAGGCCGCGTGGGCCCTAAAGGTCCAGGGATTCGGCGATCGTGCGGAACGTCGGGCAGGGCCAGCGGGACATGCACGCGCGGCACCGCCTGATCGGGCTGCCGGGATCGCTGGTGATGCCGCCCGCCTCCTGCGGCCGGTGCAGGTCGAGCAGCCGGACGCCGAGGTCGGCGAACGCGATGACCTCCTCGCGGGCACCGGAGAGGAAGGCGAGGTCCTCGCGGGACAGGCGCGTCCGGACGGGCACGAAGCCGCTGTCGTTCACCAGGCGGCCCAGGTACCGGGTGGACGAACGCCACGAACTGGACTTCGCCGACCGCGCCCGGATCGTCTCCAGACGTTCGCGCAGTCGGGTCTCCCTCGGATCCGCCTTCACGAGCGGCGCACCCCCTCGCACACGGGCGCTCGCCCATACCGCTGTTGCACCCGTTCAGCCTCCCCTACTCGACGGCTCCGCGAGACGGGAACCGCCGAGATCGCCAAGGGTGAATTCGCGACATCACAGTGCGTAGTTCACAAAGGGTACGGGACTGTGCGCGCCACGACACGCCCGCCCCGCAGGGGACTTGGCGAACTGTCTGGCCCGCGGGCCGTTCGCGAGATAGTGTGCCGGACGTGGAGCTAAACGTCTCGACCGCGTCTCAGGAGGGTCACGCCGTCGTCACGGCGACCGGTGAACTCGACCTCTACACCGCGCCCAGGCTGCAGGCGGCCCTCGCCGGTCTGCTGCGTGAGCAGGTCGACCGTATCGTGGTCGACCTCAGCGGCGTCGAGTTCTGCGACTCGACCGGCATGAACGTGCTGCTCGCCGCCATGAAACGGCTCAAGGAACAGGGCGGCGCGCTCGAACTCGCCGCCCCGCGCCCGGCCGTCCGGCGCATCCTGCAGGTCACCGGGCTCGACACCGTGTTCACCGTGACCGACGCCGCCCCCGCCATGGACGCCGGCTGACCGCCAGGCCGCCCGTCCGCACCGCCACCCGCCAATCGACTCCCGCCCACCGACTGACACCTGCCGACTGACCCCCGCCCGTCCCGCCGGTTAACGCCGGTGGGCGCGGGCTGTGCGCGCGGGTAACGGGTTGAACCGTTCCCCGCCGTGAGACCCGCCGTACCGCCAACCCGGACTACGATCGCCGATATGCAGGACGTAGCGGTGATCATCCCGGCCAAGGACGAAGCCGACCGCATCGCGGACACCGTCAAGGCCGCGCACGAACTCCCCGGCACCGGCCTCGTCGTCGTGGTCGACGACGGCTCGTCCGACGGGACGGGACGCGCCGCCCGCGAGGCCGGGGCGCGGGTCGTCCGGCACAGCCGCAACCGCGGCATGGGCGCCGCGATGGAGAGCGGCGCCGAGGC
>JBOHBY010000197.1:0-7001 GCA_050698635.1 Spirillospora sp. | reverse complement strand
GGGCACGCCACCGCGGAAATGCACCTGGACGTGCTCGCCTCTGCGATGCGCCAGCTTGGTTGGTCGCATCTAAAGGTTTACGTGGAGTCGCCCCCGGCGCTGTGGGTCTTTTCCCAGGGGGCGGAGGACGATGCGTTGAGCGTCAGGGCGAAAAGGGTTGGCGGACGGTGGGTCTACCAGGTTTGGGGCTCTATCGAGTACCCGTGTCAAGCGAATGGCAGGGTGGTGAACGTCGTCGATGACGTTCTGCGGGATCGCCTGGGTCGCGACACGGTTATCGGGGTGCCGCGTGTGGGCGGATGACAGAGCCACGGCGGCTGGTTCGCGCCTTCGCCGTGCCGCCGTGGCTTTGTCCCCCCACCTGTCGACGTCACCGGTTACAGGGGCGGTGTCCTTGGTGCGGCTACCGCCCCGCCCCCCAGCGAACCGGTGGGAGCGTCTGACCAGGTGCGTGCAGCCTGCCGCGTACTCGCGCGTAGGTTCGCGGGTTCGGGGGCGTGGTCGCCGGGCGGTCGAATATCTGCGACGAAGGGTGTGCGCTTGACAGCGGAGCGCGACAAGTGGTGCTGGGGTCGTCGTGGAGGGGGTCGGCGTGCTAACCATTCGGCAGGGCCGTCCGCCTGGGACGGTACTGATGGGAGGCGGTATGGGCGGGTTCTTCACCGGACGGACGCTGACGGACCTCGGGCGCGATCTGCGTTCCGGTGACGCGTCGGCGGCGGGGCTGCTGGCGCACGCGTTCGAGTCGGTCGATCCGGAGCTGAACGCGTTCGTCACCCTTGATCGTGAGGGTGCTGAGGCGGCGGCGAAGCGGGCGGATGAGGAGCTTGCGGCTGGGGTCGATCGGGGGCCGCTGCATGGGGTTCCGGTTGGGGTGAAGGACATCATCGATGTCGCCGGGCTACCTACGGGTATGGGGTCGGCGCATTTCCAGGGGAAAGTGGCGGAGAGCGACGCGGCGTGCGTGACGATGCTGCGGGACGCGGGTGCGGTGATCGTCGGCAAGACCGGGACGCACGAGTTCGCATACGGCGGGAGCGGTGACGTGTCGGTGAACGGGCCGGTGCGCAACCCGCACAACCGGGGGCGGATGTCGGGCGGGTCCAGTAGCGGGAGTGGGGTGGCGGTCGCGGCCGGTACGGTGCCGCTGGCGCTCGGGACGGATACCGGTGGGTCGGTGCGGATTCCGGCGGCGTTCTGTGGGGTTGCCGGATTCAAGCCTGCGTTCGGCGTCATCCCGACCGGTGGGGTGTTTCCGCTGTCGCCGTCGTTCGACCATGTGGGCGTGCTGGCGCGGTCTGCGGATGATTGCCGGGTCGCGTATGAGGCGCTGACCGGTGCGGTGGGGGAGGTGGAGGGCGGAGCGGTGCGGGTCGCGTGGATTGAGCCGCAGGCCGCTGATCCGGAGGTGGTGCGGGTCGCCCGGGGGCTGTTTCCGGACGCGCCGTCCGAGCGGATCGATCTGTTCGAGCTGCGGCGGATCTTCCGCGCGATCCAGGACAGCGAGGCGTACGACGTCCACGCCGAGCGGGTGGAGACGGCGCCGGAGCTGTACCAGCGGCCGACGCTGGAGCGGCTGGAGCAGGCGGCGCGGACACCGGGGTGGCGGTTCGTCCGGGCGATGCGGGAGCGGGAGCAGTACGCGCGGGAGGTCGCCGAGCTGTTGGAACGCTACGACCTTCTGGCGCTGCCCACCCTTCCGATCGTCGCGCCGGAGATCGGCGAGACGGAGGGACCGCTCGGGTCGCACGCGCCGACGCTCGTGAGCCTCACGTGTGCGTGGAACGTGCTGGGGCTGCCCGCGCTGAGCGTCCCGGCGGGGACGGTCCGGGGGCTGCCGGTGGGGGCGCAGCTCGTTACGCGGCGCGGCGACGAGGGGCTGTTGTTCGACGCGGCGGCGCGGTTGGCGGCGGGGGTCACGGGCTGACGGTGTCGATCAGGATTTCTGTTATTAGCGCGGGAGGTACGTCTAGGCGGGTCGCGACGCGGATGACCTGACGGGCCGATTCGGCGGGGCGAGTCGCGATGATTCTTGACGCGGCGCGGATCGCGGCCAGGTGCTCTTCGGGGGTGGTCAGGTTTCCTCCTGCTCGTTCGATGGCGGCGTCTATGACCGTGTCGATCAGGGGTGTGCGGCTGTGGAGGGCTTGGAGGACGGCTGCGCGGCCTTTGGAATGGAGGAGGTCGGCTGGGTCTTGGTCGGGGGGTAGGGCGGCTGTTTCCACCGGGCCGTTGATTTTGGCTAGGCGTTCCCATGTCCGGACGGTTCCGGAGCGTCCGGCGGGGTCGGCGTCTAGTGCGACCAGGACGCCGGTTGTTTCGAGGTCGGCGGCCTGGGCGAGAGCTTGGAGCTGGGCCGGGGTTGGGGTTAGGCCGCAGGTTGCCACGGCCGCGTATTCGGTGGGGCCTGCCATAGTGACGGCTATCGCGTCCAGCGGGCCTTCGACCAGGACGGGACGCGCGCCGGCGGCGAGCCGGTCGCGGGCCTCGTGCAGGCCGTACAGCAGTTCGCCTTTATGGAAGAGCGACGTCTCTGGGCTGTTGAGGTATTTGGGGCCGGGGGCGCTGTTGTGGCGGCGTCCGATGAAGCCTGCGATGGCGCCGTCCAGGGTCCGGATGGCGAACATGGCGCGGTCGCGGAATGTGTCGCGGAGGCGTCCGGAATGGTCGGGGCGGGCCAGGCCGGTGGTGATGATTTCTTCGTCGTCGTGGCCGCGTGTTCGGAGGTGGGTGGTGAGGGTGTGCGGTTCTGCTGGTGCGTAGCCGATTTGCCAGTGGTGTTGGACGCCTGGTGGGAATCCGCGTCCGGACAGGTAGGCGGGTACCCAGGCGGCTTTGAGGTGGGCGCGGAAGAAATGGTGTGCGTCCGCCATGATTCCGGGGTGGGACGTGCCTGACACGCGGGCGTACAGGCGACGGGCCGTTTGGAGGATCCGGTCGCCCAATCCCGGGCCCGCCCAGAATGCGAGTGACGGGAAGTCGGGCATTGGCGGGTCGTAGCCGAGCCAGGCCGCTGCCAGGAAGGCGACCGAGTCGGCTTCCATGCGGCGGACACCCCGGTCGGGGGCGTCCGCCATGAGGTCGGCCAGGTGGAGTCCGGCGCCGGGTGGGGGTGGGGCGGAGTTGGCGGGGAGCGGGAGGCCGTCCGTTTGGGAGACGTCGAAGACGGCGCGCGGGGTGCCCGTCCGGCCTAGTACGCGGATGCCTGTTTCGCCTCGTCTGACCTGGCGGCCTGCGGAATGCCAGGCCGCGTAGGAGCGGACGTCTGTCGCGCCTCGCCATTGGGCGCTGATCAGGAGAATGTCGGTGTAGGTGTGGCGGCGGCCATGAAGGACGGCGCGTTCCAGCCACCACGACCAGGGGCGTGTGCCGTCGCGCAGTCTGGCCGTTTCCTGGTCGGCTATGCCGTGTAGAAGACGGTGGTCGTTGGGGCGGCGGCGGTGCTCTGGTCGCACGACGGCTCCTCGCCTGAGGTCGGCGGGGAAGCCGTTTATGTCATACCCGCTCGCCTACAGATACAGGCCGAAGAATTCGTCGGGGTGGTCCAGGAGCGGGGGGAGGTCTTCGGCCGTGAGCGTGATCAGTTCCTTCTTCGTGGGAGTTCTGGGCTTCTTGCCGCCGGGCTGCTCCTGCTTGGCTCCGCCTTCCTTCTTCTTCGTGGCCTTGCGGGCGGCGAAGGCGGCGGACGCGACGCGGTCGGCCTGGTTGGCGACGGCGACGTCCAGCATGTTGCGCATCAGGCGGCCGTTGCCGAACGACGGGCCGCGGGGCGCGCGGCGCAGCATGGCGTGCAGGACGTCGTCGGTCCCGGGCGCGAGGCGGAAGCCGTCGGCGGCGGCGAGCTGGCCGAACACGGTGATCAGCTCGTCGTCGGAGTAGTCGGGGAAGTGGATCTGCTTGGGGAAGCGCGAGTCCAGGCCGGGGTTGGCGGCGAGGAACTCGGCCATCTCCTGCTGGTATCCGGCGACGATCACGATGAGGTCTTCGCGGTGGTCCTCCATCAGCTTGACCATCTCGGCGATCGCCTCGTGCCCGTAGTCGCCCTTCAGCGGGGACTGCGTGAGCGTGTACGCCTCGTCGATGAACAGGACGCCGCCGAGCGCGCGTTCCACCAGGCGGCGGGTGCGCGGCGCGGTCTGGCCGATGTACTCGCCGACCAGGTGCGCGCGGGACGCCTCGATGAGGTGCCCGGACGACAGCACGCCGAGCCGCTTGTAGATGCGGCCGAGCAGCCGGGCCACCATTGTCTTGCCCGTGCCGGGGTTGCCGGTGAAGACCATGTGCCGGGTCGGCGGCGTGATCTGGAGCCCGGACTGGCTGCGCAGCCGCGCCGCGTGCGTCCCGGCGACGATGAGGGCGATCTCGTGCTTGACGGTGTCGAGGCCGGTGAGGTCGTGCAGTTCGGTGAGCGGGTTTCCGGCGACGTTCGAGGTGTCGAGCGTCTCCGGGATGTCGGTCTTGCGGATGACGATTTCTTTGGCGGGACGCGCCGCGTCCTGGGCCGCCGCGTCTGCGGTGTCCGGGCCGGGGGCCGCCTGGGCCGCGTCCTTGGCGGCTCGGGCTCGGGCGGTGGCGACGACCTGGTCGGCCAGGTGGGGGGCCAGGCGGGCGTTGCGGAGCGTCTGCATCGGCGGGGTCGCGGCGAGCAGGGTGCCTGCCGCCTCCACGGCCTGGCGGGTGCCGCGGGCGCCTCGGGTGTCGAGCGCGCGGCGGAACAGTTCGGCGTGGCCGTCCGCGGTGAACGGGTGCGTCCGCGCGATGCGGAAACGCTGCGGCAGGACGGGGTTGATCTCGCGGATCCTGTCCTCGCCTCCCGCGTCGCACAGCGCCACCAGGTGCAGGTCGGGGTGGACGGCCAGCAGCCGGTGCAGTTCGGCGGCGATGGCCTCGCCGTTGCCGGGGTCGGTGACGATGCCGTCCAGGCCCTCGATGATGAGCAGCCGGTCGCCGGCGCAGTCGCGGGCGTCGGCGTGGAGCTTGGCGACGGCGTCCGACAGCCGCTGGCCGGTGAACAGGTTGTCGGTCACCCAGTGCGGGTCGCGGCCGAGCGCGAGGGCCTTCGCGAGCTCCTGCGCGGCGTCGCGCTTGCCGGTGGCGTCGGGGCCCGCGAGCAGCAGCCGCACGGGTTCGTCGCCGCGGGTCAGCTCGTCCAGCACCCGGACCACCTCGGGCTGTCCGACCAGCGACGTGGCGATCTCCGCGCGGCCGCGCGCGTGGGCCGTGCCGGTCCCGGGGGCCTTCGCCGGGGCGGCCTTCAGCGTCTCGGTGAGCGGGTTCACGACGCGGCGGCGCGGCGCGTACAGGCGCCGCAGGTCGGTCTGGAACTGGCCGACCGGGATCCATTCGGCCTTCGGGAACCACGGGTCGCCCGGCAGGCCCTGGACGACCGCGATGAACCGCATCGCCATGTCGAGCCAGCCGCGGCACGCGTCGGCGGCCCCGGCGACCAGGGCCCGGACGAGCCACGCCCGCGTCCGTTCCTGCCACGCGCCAGGTTTGAACCCGCGCCGCTCACCAGGGAAGCGTTGTTGTAGATCGCCGTATCTGTCTTCGCCTAGCGCGGCGGCCAGTTCGGCGGGGACGTGCTCCATGCTCCCCTGGAGCAGAAGCTGGATCAGATGGACTTCGACGTTCTCGTCGCGTGGCGCCGCGTCCGTCAGGTGCTCGTAGGACGCGAGCAGCCCCCCGCACACCCATTCCAGGTAACCGACCGGGCCGAGCAGTTCGGGGACGGCGGTGGCGATGTCGTCGCCCGCGTGCGCGTGCCAATGCTCTCGCAGTTCCATCTTCGGCAGGTTGACGTCGCAGGCGGGCGGGTCGTCGTACATCCGCAGCAGCGCCTTGCGGCGCTCCTCCAGCGGCTCGACGCCCTCCAGCGCGGACAGGCAGTCACGCGCCAGCTCGATCGCGAGCTCCCGGTCGGGGGCCTCGATCAGCCAGTCGACGGGTGGCCGCCACCGGCCACCGGGCGCGTCCCAGCGGGTCATCCGGGTGCTGATCGGACCGGGGTTGACCAGGTGCCGGTACAGCAGCCGCTCGGGCAGCTGGGACCACGAGCCCGCCTTGATCGCGCCGCCGCCGGGCAGGAACGCCAGGATGCCGAAGATCTCCGCGGTGACCAGCGACGCGGGCAGCGTGAGCAGCTTGTGCTCGTCGGTGGTCAGCTCCGCGGCCCGCGGGTCGGCCGCCAGCCCGTCGATCCGCGCCGAGATCTCCTCGAAGAGCCCGTCCGGGACACGCCACGGGCCATGCGAGTAGACGTCGAGGACCGGCTCGTCGGTGAGCAGTAGCTCCAGGTGCTCCGGCAGCCGCAAAGAAGTCTCCCCAAGAACGATCAAAGCAGGGGTACAGCCTACGTTTCCCAAGGGAGTGCCGGGTTAGCGGTCCGCCCAATCGGAGGTATTGGGGCTGTCACGTTCAGTCGTGCGGACGGCGGAGCGACTCGACGGCGATCCGGGCCGTGGTACCGATGGCGGCGTCGGCCTGCGGCAGGACGGCCACGGGCAGCGACGACCTGGTGAAAACCGCGACCGCGTAACGTCCGCCGTCGGGATATTCGACGACGCCGACCTCGTTGCGGAGGGTCGGCAGCGTCCCGGTCTTGCCGCTGACGACGACGTCGTCGTAGGGGAACCCGGACGACAGCCGGTGCGGCCACACCTGGAGCCCGAACAGGCGGCGCATCGCCGCGCAGTTCTCGGGCGGCGCGGCCTCGTCCCGCCAGATCGCCGACAGCAGGCGGGTCATGTCGCGGGGGGTGCTTCGGCTTGTGCGGGCGGGGTCCAGGGCGCGGAGGCGGGACCGGACGGCCGGGTCGTCCAGCTTGGCCCACACGTCGGCGACGCTGGCGGCTTCGGCGTCCGCGAGCAGGGTCTCGTGGAGTTCGCGTCCGCTGACCTCGACGACGGTGCCGCCCAGGCCGAGCGCGGACGCGGTCGCGTTGACCGCGTCCCGGCCGACGCGTTCCAGCACGACGTCGGCGGCGGCGTTGTCGCTGACGG